>SXSX01000022.1 GCA_005793295.1 Burkholderiales bacterium
TCCATCATCTGCGTTGCCGTGATCACCACCTTGTCGTACTCGCGAGCGAGTTTGATCATGCGTTTTTGCAACGCGGGAACCGCCGCGTTGCCGACTTCAACGGCCAAGTCACCCCGGGCCACCATGATGCCGTCACTGGCCAACAAAATTTCGAGAAGTTTGGGGATCGCCTCGGCCCGTTCAATTTTGGCAATCAAGCCGGGCTTGTGGTTGTACTGCGCCGCAGCCACATTACACAGTTGGCGAGCCATTTCCATGTCGGTCGCGTTTTTGGGGAAACTCACCGCCACGTAATCCGCCTGGAAGCTCATCGCGGTTCGAATGTCGTCCATGTCTTTGGCTGTTAAAGCGGGGGCAGTGAGTCCACCGCCTTGCTTGTTAATGCCTTTGTTATTGGATAACTCGCCGCCGAGTTTGACGGTGGTGTGCACTTGCTGGCCTTTGACGGCGTCCACCGTAATGACGATCAAACCATCATTGAGTAACAACACGTCACCGGCCTTGACTTCGTTGGGCAGGGCCTTGTAGTCCAAGCCCACGGTGTTGATATCACCCAACTCCACGCGGGCTGCGTCAAGGATAAATTTTTGTCCGTGCTCTAAAAAAACCTTACCTTCGGCAAACTTTCCCACGCGAATTTTGGGGCCTTGCAGATCGGCCATGATGGCCACTTCACGGCCAGCGCGTTTGGCTGCTTCGCGAACCAAGGTGGCGCGGTCGATATGGTCTTGTGCTTTGCCGTGGCTAAAGTTCAAGCGCACCACGTTGACGCCCGCACGTATCATTTCCTCTAACAGTGCGGGGTCGCTGGAAGCGGGACCCAAAGTGGCGACGATTTTGGTGGCGCGTTGGGACATGTGGAAGTCTCCTGGTTCTTGGTATAGCTAAGCCAAGCCATTCTCACACGGAACACCTGGCCCCCGCTGCGTTGAAGTTACAGAGCTGCCTCAACTTGCTGTGCAGCTTCGATCACACCGCCGCCCAAACACACGTCCCCATCGTAGACAACGGCTGATTGTCCTGGCGTGACCGCCCACTGCGGATCAGGAAATTGCAAGGTGAAGCCTGCTGCGCTTTCGTTGTGCAACTGCGTGGCAGCATCTTCCTGGCGGTAGCGGGTTTTGGCGCCCAAGCTGGCGCGGGGCTCGGGGGCGCTGCCGGATACCCAGCTGGCGTCAAGCGCACTCAAGGTGCGGGAGAGCAGCCACGGGTGGTCGTGGCCCTGCACTACCCACAAGGTATTGGTTTGCAAGTCTTTGCGGGCCACAAACCACGGCGTATGTTCCCCGCCGCCCTTTTGCGCCCCTTTGGCTTTGAGCCCGCCAATTCCTAAACCTTGGCGTTGCCCGAGGGTATAAAAAGACAGGCCCACATGTTGCCCAATCGTTTGGCCGTTGGGGTTTTTGATGGGGCCGGGCTCCATCGCGATATAGCGATTTAAGAACTCCCGAAACGGCCGCTCGCCAATAAAACATATCCCCGTGGAGTCTTTCTTTTTGGCGTTGGGTAATCCAATTTCGTCGGCAATGCGGCGCACTTCTGTTTTGTGCAACTCACCCACTGGAAACCATGTTTTAGAAAGTTGCGCTTGGTTTAAGCGGTGTAAAAAATAACTCTGGTCTTTGGACGCATCGTGCCCCTTCAACAACTCAAAGCAATCGGTTGGTTCGTTATGGCGCACGCGGGCGTAGTGTCCGGTGGCAATTTTTTCAGCGCCAAGACGCATCGCGTGGTCTAAAAATGCTTTGAATTTGATTTCTGCATTACACAAAATATCGGGGTTGGGCGTGCGCCCAGCCTGGTATTCGCGCACGAACTCTGCAAACACGCGGTCTTTGTAATCGGTTGCAAAGTTCACGTGCTCAATTTCAATGCCCAACACATCAGCGACCGCAGCGGCATCCACAAAATCGATATTGGAGGTGCAGTAACCCGGATCAGCCTGCGCACCCGTTGCGTCCGCAGGGCGGTCATCGTCTTCCCAATTTTTCATGAAGATGCCGATGACTTCGTGGCCTTGTTGTTTGAGCAAGTAGGCAGTCACGGCAGAGTCCACCCCGCCGCTCAAACCGACGACCACCCTCTTTTTCTGCCCCTGTTGTTTCATGGGCAGATTTTAGGTGCGCGGCTTGTAAACGCTGGGGTCGGTTATCAAAAGCTCCAAGGGGTAGCGTCGTCCCACTAAATAATCTTCCATGCACTGCACCACCGCCGCGCTGCGATGGCGCTGCTTACTGGCCCGCACTTCGTCGGGGCTCATCCACAGGGTGCGAATAATTCCACGGTCTAAAGGCCGATGGGAATCCCATTCTCCTAAAGTGCCGCAAAACGCAAAGCGCAAATAGGTGATGTCTTCGCCGTGCGGTTGGGCAGCGCTGGCAGAACGCTCAAAGCGCGACAAATACACACCCACTAACGCCGTCGGTGTAAACGCATAAGCCGTCTCTTCTAAAGCTTCCCGCGCACAGGCTTGCGCCGGAGATTCACCCGGATCAAGATGGCCTGCCGGATTATTGAGGCGCACACCTTCGGGCGTGTGTTCTTCCACCAACAAGAATTTTCCATCGCGCTCAATAATGGCCGCGACTGTTGCGCTTGGTTTCCAGCGCTGGGTTGCCATCAGTGCTCCACCGGCACCCGCCCGTCGGCTGCGCGTTCTGCATATTTGTTAAATCGCCAGGCGTTGGACTCGATGCTGATACGCCGCCACGTTCCGCGCTTTTCAGCCGGACTCATTTGCGGCCAATGCTGTACTTCCCAAAAACTGCGGCCACAGCCTTTGCACTCTTGGTCGCCTTGACTGGTAGAACAAATTGCGATGCACGGTGTATCAGGCGTGCTGGCATACCACTCTAGCCAAGCCTCATGTGCGTTATTTGGCATGCTCTTTTCATCGGCTTCGGTTTCACGGTGAAAAACCAACAGCGCATATACCTCGGCCAGCGCCCGCGTAGGCGCGGGCAGCGCTACGCCGTCGGGGGAAGGGCTTTGAACGCGCCAGTAATTGATGGCCGACTCGATATCGGTAATGTGAATGCCCGCCATGAAAACCTTTTTGAAGAGCAGCGATCATAGCCGTCCTGCTGTGATTTCCATTGGTTCGGCATTGATAAACAACGCCCTACAAACCCCATGGCTTTCGGCGTATTCTTTAAAGTTTAGAATACACAAGAGGATTGGCCTCTTAATTACTGGTATTTCGACATATGGAACTGTTTTCAAACGGCTGGTGGTCTGCACTGCTAGCGATTGTGATGATCGACTTAGTGCTCGCAGGCGACAACGCCATTGTGATTGCCCTAGCGGCCCGCAACCTTCCTGAAAAACTCAAACGCAAAGCCATCATTTGGGGAACTGTGGGCGCTATCACAGTGCGCTCTGCAATGACGGTCGGCGTAGTTTGGTTATTGCAAATCCCGGGACTCATGCTCGTTGGCGGTTTGGGCTTGGTCTGGGTGGCTTACCAACTTTTGGCCGAACAAAGCGGTGAGGCCGACCACGGACCTGGTGCCACTACGTTTATGGGCGCTATGAAAACGATTGTGGTGGCGGACGCTTTGATGGGCGTAGACAACGTACTTGGCGTTGCAGGCGCAGCCCATGGCGCTTTTGATCTGGTGATCATCGGCTTGTTAATTAGCATTCCCATTGTTGTTTTTGGCAGCTCGGTCGTACTTAAATTGGTGGAACGTTTTCCGATCATCATTCAACTCGGCGCTGCCGTGTTGGCCTTGACTGCGGCCAAGATGATCGTCTCCGAACCCTTCCTCATCGATTACTTTGGTAGCAGTCGGGGCCCTATAGATACCGCTCAACAAGCAGCTCGCTGGGGGGTTTACGCCGTCACGGTCGCTGGCGTGTTGGCAGCTGGTTGGTGGAGCCAACGCCGAAGCCAAAGCCAAGACTAGCCCCTTGCCCAGCCGTTAAAGGGTTAACCCTTTAACGGCTGCTATGCTGGGACGCATGAAGCTTTTAATGAAATGGCTGCTTTCGGCGGTCGCTCTTCTTGCTGTGGCGCACCTTTACAACGGGGTGCAGGTGAATAACTTCGGCTCCGCTCTCATAGCCGCTTTCGTTTTGGGAATGTTCAACACGCTGCTGCGGCCCGTGTTGGTGGTTCTGACCTTTCCTGTCACCGTTTTGTCGCTGGGCTTGTTTTTGTTTGTGATCAACGCGCTCATGTTTTGGTCCGCCGCTGGGGTGTTAGACGGTTTTACGGTCTCGGGTTTTAGCGCCGCGCTGATCGGCTCCCTGATTTACACCCTGCTCGGTATCGTCATCAACTCAGCGCTCGACCGCCTGTTCGCGCGTTAGCTGCAAAACTTCGCGAGCGCGGGTGTCCACAATCGCCGCCTCAATGTGGTCAGGTCCCATGGGACCCCAATTTCCACTTCGTACCAAGTCTTGCGCAGCCCGCAGCCGAGCTAAGGCGGAAGCGTAATCGAGCTGCAAAAGATCGACCTGCGCCTGAGCGCGAACGGCTGCCACATTGCGCCCCTGCGCGGTGTACGCTGCCGCAAGCAGGCCCCAGCCCATGGCGTCACGCGGGTGGTCAATCACCCAAGCACGTAAGGCTTGCGCCGCTTGCTCAATGACTGCGGGCTGCGCCAAAAGGGTTTGCGCCTGGGCTCGCAAAAATCGCTCGGCGCGGCTTGTAGAAGGCAAGTCACTTTGCAAAACCGTTAAGACCCGCGCTGCATCACCTTGGGTAAGCGCAATTTCTGCATCCAACAGCTTCGCCAAGCGCTCGGCAGCGAGGTTGCCTTGCACCCGCACTCGGAGTTGGTCGGACAAAGTTTTTGCCAATGCGTAATCGCGCAGTTTCAAGGCCGCAAACGCACCTCCGTATAAAGCTACAGCCTGCTGAGCAGGGGGCTTGGCACTCAATACTGCCGGCTTCAAATCACCCTGCCAAACACGCAGAGCGTCAACCCCACCATTTGACAACACGCGGGCTCGCGCCCCAATCAAAGCGGGCTCTAGGTCTTGCGCAGACCATAAGGGCGCAGGACTCACTGCAGCCGAATTGCTTCCACTCGACGACCCAGGCAAAGGCATGCGGTTTTGCATATCCGAAATACGTTCGGTGGTGAGCGGGTGGCTACGCAAATACGCAAAACCTCCGCTGTCGTTGAGGCGGTTGGACTGCTGCAGTTTTTCAAACATACCGACAAACCCTTGGGCTGCAAAGCCCGCTTCGGTCATCACACCAAAGCCCACCCGGTCAGCCTCGCGCTCCATATCGCGCGAATAGTTCAGCTGGCTTTGGACTGCCAGCGCTTGGCCACCGGTGATCATGGCGTTGGCCGCTTGACCGTTGTTTGCACTTTTGCTCGCGGCCAAAATCCCCAAAATCATCGCGCCCATGACCCATGGTGCTTGGGCGTTTTGGTGTGCGATATTGCGGGCAATATGGCGCTGCGTCACATGGCTGAGTTCATGGGCTAATACAGACGCCAACTCATCGCGGCTACTTACCACGCCGACCAGCCCCAAATGCAAACCTAAATACGCGCCGGGCAAGGCAAACGCATTGACCGACCGATCCCGCCCGAGCAATATTTCCCAAGCATACGTGTCAGCCAAGTCTTGGGGTAAGTCACCGCGTTTTTTCGCTGACACGAGCAATGGCTGCCAAATACTCTGCACGTAATCCATCACTACCGGGTCTTCTAAATAGTCCGCATCGCGGTACAGGCTGCGGGCAATACTGTCACCCAAGCGGCGCTCTTGCGCAGGCGACATTTCTGCGCCATCGCCGAGGTTAGGCAGCGCAGACGAAGTACTGCCAGCAACCACCAAAACAGCCGCCAGCCAAGCTTTGAAAACATTCATACCCCGTATGATGCACTCGAACCGTTAAGACTTTGTAAACTTTGTGAAATTTCTATGAGCACACTCACCCACTTTGACAGCCAAGGCATGGCCCACATGGTCGATGTTGCCGACAAAGCCAGCACCAAACGCACCGCCATTGCCACCGGCCACATTGAAATGTTGCCCGCTACCCGCGCCCTGATTGAAAGCGGCAGCGCCAAAAAAGGCGACGTCCTAGGCATTGCCCGCGTTGCCGCCATCATGGCCGCAAAAAAAACCAGCGAACTCATCCCCTTGTGCCACCCCTTGGCGCTGACCCATGTGGGAATAGAGCTCACCGTCATTACCCGTGAAAGTACAGGTTTTGACGGCGTGCGCTGTACCGCCACCGTCGAAACCGTTGGCCCCACCGGCGTCGAGATGGAAGCCCGTACCGCCGTTCAAGTCGCCTGACTTACCATGTACGACATGTGCAAAGCCGTAGACCGTGGCATGACGATGAACGGGATTACCTTGCGGGAAAAGCATGGGGGCAAGAGCGGAAGTTTTGTGAATGCAACCTGATTCAGTGCCCATGAAACCCAAAATTCTTGTCATCACCGCCCTAGAAAGTGAATTAGACAAACACAAGCTTCCTAAGGGTGTGGGCTGGGCGTATTGCGGTGTGGGGAAAATCAATGCGGCTTTAATTACCTTGAAAGCCATTCAAGACTTTCAGCCCACGCTTGTGGTGAACTACGGCACCGTTGGGAGAATTAATCCTAGTCTTTCGGGAATGATCGAGATCGCCAAAGTTGTGCAACGCGACATGGTGGCTGAACCACTCTCTCCCCGCGGACAGACGCCTTTTTGCAGTCGTCCTCAAACGTACCACTCGGGCCAAGGCACTTACGTATGTGGAACTGGCGATAGTTTTGTAACTGCCGCAGACCCTTGGCTGGTAGCGCAACACATTGATGTGGTCGATATGGAGTTGTTTGCCATCGCAGCGGCAGCTCACGCATGCAACGTGCCTTGGCAGTCCTATAAGTACATTACCGACGATGCGAACGAGTCATCGGGCGATGATTGGAGCAAAAAGGTCCATCATGGCGAGGCATTGTTTTTGGATATTCTTAAGACTTGACTGATTCAAACACGAAGTACAGCTTTGATTAATGCAGTTTAACCGTTGGATTGACTTGCTTTGAAAGTAATCTCGCAACCGTGTAAAGGCGACTTAAAGTTGATCCTCATTTGTCATGCAGAGTCTTGCGGATGAAAAAAATGTGCGCTCAAGTTCACCGAATGTCACGCTTTTACTGCAGAAATCCGCTTTTTAACTTCAAAGAATGTTGCGCTCTGTTCTTGAATCCGCCTTCTTTTGCAGGGTTTATTAGGGTGCTCACAGCACACACTAAAATTACAGTGTATCTTTGGCTTAGTAGCCTGACATAGATACAGAGTACATGGATGAAAACTCTCTGGTTTATAAAGTTGTGCAAGACGGTATCTTGTTGGCTTGCCTCATAAAGTAATTATGTTTGTTTGAAGATGTTACTTTTTTGAGAGTACCGACTTACACCGATCCTTTTGGCTCCAGTACACAAAAACTTTTTATTGAAAAATAATGATAAAAAACAAACATAAAATTTTCAGTGTCTTTGTTGTCATTGGAAATACATTGACAGTTCTAGGCTGCGTAGGTCTAGGCTTAGGTTTGATCCAGATTTTTAATTTTGACCAAGTTGCTTTTGGTCTTTCATCTGGAATAAGAATCGTTGGATCAGTTGCAATATCAGGCTGTTTGCTAAGTGCAATTGGTCATGGTTTTTTGGATTACAGCAAAAGTTAATTAACCCAGGAGAAAACAAATGTTCAAGCGATCGGATTTTTTTATTATTTTGGCAGTCATGCTATCTTTTGTCATATCTGCCTACCTTTGGTTTATTCAAAAAGATGCCTTGCAGGCGATCTTCACGGCCATTTGGATTCCAGCTATTTTTACATTCGGCATCTACTTCAAGCTGTGCGCCTTAACGGGAGCTTCAAATGAATCCCAATGACATCCTAATTCCTGCCATCTTGGTTTTCGGCCTTCTCGTGTTGGGCTTGGTACTAACGGTGATCGAATTTCGCCAGACGAGTAAAAAAAACACCGACAGTCGTAAAGATAAAAAGACTTGAGCTTGGAACCAAACCTCTTTTCGGGCGAAAAAATATTTAGATATCAATATTCCCGGCCCGTAGCGCATTCGTCTCAATAAACTCTCGGCGCGGTTCCACTTCGTCGCCCATGAGCATAGTGAACACGCGATCGGCTTCGATGGCGTCGTCAATTTGCACTTTGAGTAAACGGCGGACGGTGGGATCCATGGTGGTTTCCCAAAGCTGGGAGGGGTTCATTTCGCCCAAGCCTTTGTAGCGCTGACGGGCTGTAGCGTTCTCGGCTTGGCCGATCAACCAAGCCATGGCTTCGCGAAAGTCGGTTACTTTTTCTTCCTTGGCGCGTTCGCCCTCACCGCGCACCACGCGAGCACCTTCGCCAAGCAGTCCTTTGAACGTGTTGGCAGCTTCTGCCAAAGCGGCGTAGTCTGCGCCATGGACAAAGTCTTGCGTCAAAACGCTGCTCTTGACGTTGCCGTGGTGGCGGCGGCTGATACGCAAAATGGGTTTGTCTGTGCGCACATCAAATTCGCCAGCCACTTCGGCGTCTGGTAATTTTGCTTGCAACGCTTCTGCTGACACTTCAGCCTCAGCCAGAGTATCCAAATTCAACGCAACACCGTCAGCCACCGAACGCAGGGCCTCGGCGTCCATGAAGTTTTGCAAGCGAGCAATCACGCTTTGAGCCACTTGGTGCTTGCGGGCGAGTTCGCCCAAAGTATCGCCTTGCAGCGTGACACCATTGGGGCCGCCGGTAAATACCGTTGCGTTGACCACGTCGATGCGCATCACGAAGCTGTCAAGCGCAGCAGCGTCTTGCCAATACAA
>SXSX01000023.1 GCA_005793295.1 Burkholderiales bacterium
AATCCACACACAATCAATTTCTTTTTTCCAGGGTAGGTATTGATGTCGCCCACAGCGAAGATTGCACGGGCACTGGTTTCAAAGGTCGAGGTATTGACCGGAAGCTGTTTACGCTCCATTGCTAATCCCCATTGACTGATCGGTCCCAACTTGGGCGTGAGGCCAAGGTAGGGGAGCAGGACATCTAAGTTAACAGTGTGCGGCTTGTCCGATGTGTCCGTAACCTCCGCACTCGTGAGGCGTTGGTTAACCGAACCGAAACCCGTGATTTGCCCAGCAATAAATTGAACCGCGCCGGCGGAACGCAGTGCTTGGAACTTTGCGACAGTTTCAGTTTGGGCTTGGAATACGTCTCTTCGGTGAATCAGGGTCAGCCCTTGGGCAACAGGCTCATTAGTCTCAGCATTGCCTTGACAAAGCGCTATCGCCGCTTCTAAAGCGGCATCATCACCACCCACAATCACCACCGACTTGCCTGCCGCAATTCCAAGGTTAGCGGCTTGGTAATGCAATTGGGTTCCGATAAAGGCTTCTAATCCCACGACCTTCAAGGTGCGAGGCAAGAACGCGCCTACGCCAGCGGCAATAAAAAGCGTTTTGGTCAAAAAGACCTTGCCTAGTGAGGTTTGAACGCGGTAACGTTGGTCGGGTTGTCTTTCAACGGAATCCACCGTTTGGTGAAGATGAAAGTCTGGCTTAAAAGGCGCGGCTTGCGCCATTAAACGTTCTACTAGCTCGCGCCCAGAACAGACGCTTAAGGCTGGAATATCGTAAATAGGCTTATCGGCATAGAGTTCAATACACTGCCCGCCTGCGTGGGGGAGGGCATCGATGACGTGGGCATGAATGCCCAGCAAGCCCAATTCAAAAACCTGAAACAAACCCACCGGTCCCGCGCCGATGATGAGTGCATCGGTTTTAATGGGGTTTTGCATGGTTTGCTTCAATGGGGTTTGAGCAATTTGCGGATTCGCTTAGCGAATGAGCTTCGAGAGCTTATCGGTCTTATCTTTCCACTCCTCAGCTTCAGGCAAGGGCGCTTTGCGCTTGGTGATGCTTTTCCAGCTGGAAAGCTTAGCCAGTTCAGCGTTTAACGCAGTCATGTGCTTTTGATCGTGAGGTACGTCTTCTTCAGCGTAAATGGCGTTGACCGGGCATTCAGGAATACAAACAGCACAGTCAATGCATTCATCGGGGTCGATTGTCAAAAAGTTGGGGCCTTCACGAAAACAGTCCACTGGGCAGACATCGACACAGTCGGTGTATTTGCATTTGATACAGGCTTCGGTAACGGTATGGGTCATTCTGGATTCTTAAGATTTTTCGCGAGAACGTGATTTTATTGGCTTTTACTCAAAGCGCCTGAACGTAAAAAAAAGGCTGGTAATAACCAGCCCTTTGTTGAAATAGGCGGGTTTCGCTTATTTCAAGTGCTTGCCAATCAGGCCAGCCATTTCGAACATGGTGACCTGGGCTTTGCCAAACACTTCTTTCAGTTTTGCGTCCGCATTGATGTTGCGTTTGTTGACTGAATCTTGCAGGTGGTTTTTCTTGATGTAAACCCACAACTTGCTGACCACTTCGGTACGTGGCAGGGGACTTGAGCCCACAACAGCAGCCAAAGCAGCGCTAGGTGTCAAGGGCTTCATAAACGCAGCATTCACAGCGCGTTTTTTTGCAGGTGCTTTTTTAGCCGCTACTTTTTTAGCAGGTGCTGCTTTTTTTGCTGCTACTTTTTTAGCAGGTGCTGCCTTCTTTGCTGGAGCCGCTTTTTTTGCCGGTGCTTTTTTTGCAGTTGCCATAATCGATTGTCCTTCTTGAAGTTAATAGATCACCAGTGAAATAATTTCTAACTGGTAGGACACATGCTACTGGAGAATGTGGGGGTTTCCAAGCGGGAAAACACTTTTTTCATTGGTAAATTGCATATTTTTTTAAGAACTCAGGAAAATAGGCCTCTTTTTTAACTACCCTAGAAAGCTTTTATGACCAAGAACTTTTCAACGTGTGATCTCTGTGATGCCCACAAAGCGGATTTCAGTGGAAATTTTCTAGTTCTGGCCCCGGTTTTCAAAGACTTCGGTGGTGTCCAACAATTCTGTGGCCCTGTAGATACGGTGAAGTGTTTCGAAGACAACAGCCTGGTTAAAGCGGCGGTGGATTCCCCCGGTTGGCTCGAAACTAGCACTGGGCGGATTGCTAAGGTTCTGGTGATTGATGGCGGCGGCTCTTTGCGCAAAGCCTTGGTAGGCGGAAACTTAGGTACCGCGGCCGCGCGAAACGGATGGGCTGGGGTTGTGATCGATGGCTGTGTTCGAGATGTAGAAGAATTAAAAGCTGCCAACGTGGGCATTCGGGCCTTAGCTGCTATGCCAATGCCCACAGAAAAACGCAATGTAGGGCAAAGCCAAATCTCCGTCCAAATTCAAGGCACTTGGGTTCGTCCAGGGGATTGGTTGTATGCGGATGCGGATGGAATCGTGGTCAGTGCGAATCCGCTTAACTAAGATAGGACTGGCTTTTTGCTCGGAGCGGTCGCTAATAAGAGGCCCAGCAAAGCAATAGCAAAAGCGATGGCCTGCATTAGAGTGAAGTCTTCGCCCAGGAAAACGATGCCAACCACCGCAGCAGAGATGGGCAGCATGACGCTGAAAATTCCTGCTTTAGCAGCAGGAATGGTCTTGAGCCCTGTCATCCAGAGCCAAACGGTCCACACACTGGCTGCAAGGGCGTAAAACAAGAGCAGTAACCAAGAAGAACCGTGCATGGCTCCAAAGTCGAAGGACAGGGCGTAGTAAATACCAGCTGGGGTCATCAATAGGAAGCCAAAGAGGTTAATGATGGATGCAATGCGTTTGGGGCTGATGTTTGCGGTTAGTCTTTTCCCAATCACGATGTAAGCGGCCTCGCAAACTACGGCCCCAAACACCAATAGATTTCCGATCATCGCGTTGTTAACCTCACCTTCGCTAGGCAATAAAGAGGCCGAGAGTGCATCTAACGGATGTCTCGCCAAAGACAACAAAGCAATGCCGATAGCAGCACAAGCGATAGACAGCCAAATGCGCAATCCCATGCGCTCATTCAGGAAATACCAGCTCATGAGCGCCGAGACGGCCGGAATGGCTGCCAAAATGACTCCAGCAGACACCGCGCTGGTCATGCTCACACCAAAGAGCATGCAAATCGAAAACAGGAAATTCCCAAGGAAAGACTCTAAAAACAACAGTCCCTTGGTCCTTTGATCTAAAGGGAGTTCAGAGCTGGGTTTCTTTAACCACCCAGCCATCGCGACAGCCGCTATACCAAAACGCAACCAAGCCAATAAAAAGACGGGGAGGGCGGCCACCAGGGGTTTCGAGAGAGCGACGTAGGAGCCAACGAGGGTCATACTGAGCGCTAAACAGCCATACGCCAAGCTGCGTTGTTGAAGGTTTTCCAAAATCGGGGAGGGGTTTGGGTGATGAATAAGACGTTAATTATTGTCTAAGATCGCCGGTTAGGCCGCTACGCTTTTATAATTTCTGCGGACTATGTTGCTAGCCTTGTTTCATGGTAGGCCCCTTTTTTTTTATTCCTGACGGAGATTTTCGATAATGAAAAAATACATTTGGACTGCGTTGGTTTCCACTTTAGTGCTTGCTGCTTGCGGCAAAAAAGAAGAGGCGCCGGCGGTCGCCGCAAGTGCCTCAGCTTCGGCTGAAGAAAAAGTTCTCAACATTTACAACTGGCCAGACTATGTGCCAGAGGGCATGATCGCTGCTTTTGAAAAAGAGACAGGGATCAAGGTCAATTACGACACCTTTGAAACCAACGAGGCTTTGAATGCCAAATTGGTTGCGGGCAATACAGGCTATGACATCGTAGTTCCCGGAACCGCATTCAGCCCTTCACAAACTGAAGCAGGCTTCTTCCAGCCTTTAGACCGCAGCAAGCTAAAAAATTACGGTAATTTAGATCCTGTCATCATGAACAGCCTGACCAAGGCTGATCCAGGAAACAAGCATTTGGTTCCATGGGCCTGGGGTTTTACGACCGTTGGCATCAACCGCACCAAGGTTGAAAAAGCATTGGGCAAAATGGCAATGCCTGAAAACGCTTGGGATTTGGTTTTCAAACCCGAGTACACCTCTAAACTGAAGTCATGTGGCATTGCCTATTTAGACTCGCCGACAGAAATTTTGCCTGCAGCGCTTCACTACATCGGTAAAGACGCTTACTCCAATGATCCTGCCGACTACAAAGCCGCCGCAGACATGTTGGGCAAAGTACGCAAAGACATTCGCCTTTTCAGCGCCACCATGATTGATGATATTTCGGGTGGCAAGGCGTGTGCTGTGGTGGGTTGGTCTGGCGATATCAATATCGCGGCCGCTCGCGCAAAAGAAAACGGCTCTAAAGACGTCATCGAAGCGCTTTTACCAAGCACGGGCGCTTTGATTTTCTTTGACACGATGGCGATTACAAAAGATGCCAAGCACCCCATCAATGCGCTGGCATTTATTGATTTTTACCTACGCGCAGAAAACGGCGCCCTAGTTTCTAATGAGATGAGCTACCCCACCGCCAATAAAGCGGCTTTGGAAAAAATGAAACCAGAGGTTTCTGCCAATAAAACCATCTTCTTAGACCCTGAGTACGCCAAGAAAATGGTCGCACCCGGTAAGTTTTCTAACGAAGGACGTGAAGCGCTGGCAAACGCTTACAACGCGTTCAAAAAAGGCAAGTAAGTTGAATTGAAAACCTGAAAAGGGCTGTTTGTACGTTTGTATAAACAGCCCTTTTTAATGGAGTTGCTCTCTTAAAGTAGGAAACAAAAAGCATGTTGGATGAAACTGGGCAATCCGGTTATCTTGTGACTGAAAAGTTAGTCAAACGGTTTGATGACGCGCTCGCAGTGGATGATGTAACTTTATCCGTGACAAAAGGCGAAATTTTTGCTTTATTGGGAAGTTCAGGGTGCGGTAAATCGACCTTGCTGCG
>SXSX01000024.1 GCA_005793295.1 Burkholderiales bacterium
ATCTCGTGGAGGTCAATATGTTTGAGAAAATCACGCTCAAGCAGATGGTCACCAACGCCATCCACAACGAAGAGGTCGATGTGCTTCAGTTGCAAGACGAGCTGTTCTGAAATCAGCATCAAAATTTACCGGACACTAGTGGGATAGCTAATTCAATCACATCAAGACAAGCATGGCGTGGTTTTTTGACTTCTTTGTACCAAACTTGCGCTGCAGTTTGCGGCAAAAGTTTGTCAGTGGCCACTTTGTGAGCCGGCGTTAATTAAGGCGCTAAGCGCTCTCGAACCCACATGCCTTGCGCTTGTTGGCGGTAGCGCAGGCGATCATGGAGCCGACTTTTACGGCCTTGCCAAAACTGCCAGTTATCAGGTTGAAGGCGGTAACCTCCCCAATGCGGAGGCCGGGGTGGGTTGAGTAAAAACTGTGTGGCGAATTTGGCTGCGTTGGCTACCAACACCGTGCGCCCACTGATGACTTCGCTTTGTGGCGAAGCCCAGGCCCCGATGCGTGAATCCAAAGGGCGGCTGTGAAAGTAGGTGTCCGCTTCTGCATCGCTGACCTTTTCGACAAAGCCTTCGATACGCACCACGCGCTCAAGTTCTACCCAATGAAATTGCAAGGCGGCAAAGGGATTGCCTGCTAATTCTTTGCCTTTGCGGCTTTCAAAATTGGTGTACCAAACAATTCCTTGGTCATCAAACCCTTTAATGAGTACCACCCGGGTCGAGGGCCGCAAATCGCTGCCCACGGTGGCCAAGGTCATCGCATTGGGCTCGGGTACCTCCGCGGCAATGGCCTCGTTCATCCATTGGCTAAATTGGTCCAATGGGTTGGCGTGCGAGGCGTCCTCATTGAGTTCAGCGCGCTCATAGCTTTTACGAAGGTCGGCTAGGGAAGTCATGCCTTAAGTATAGGGATTGATTTCGGTAACCCGCTCGTAACTCAGGACACTGTTCAAGTGCAGTTTTCAAGTTACCATTAACCATGTAATTTTGTTACATGGCGTTCTTACAAATTCTACTAACAGGTTGCTCTTATGCTGAACTCCAGTCCCGTTGTACCGATGCATCCCCAAGTTTTTGTTGTCACAGAGCGTATTCGTGTTCGCAGTTTGTCAACGCGCAACGCTTACCTTGAACAAGTAGAGGCCATGACCAAGCGCCCGCCAGGCGCTCAACGCCTGGGATGTGCCAATGTGGCCCATGCGTTTGCTGCAATGGAGCCATCTGACAAAGGTCGCGCAACGGCCTTGGATGCGATTCAAGTGGTGGCCGAACGGGCCCGCAACATCGGCATCGTGAACGCCTACAACGATTTGCTTTCGGCCCATGCGCCACTGCAGCATTACCCCGACATCATTAAAACGGAAGCCCGAAAGCTTGGGGCGACTGCCCAGGTTGCTGGCGGAGTCCCTGCGATGTGTGATGGCGTCACGCAAGGCACACCCGGAATGGAGCTCAGCCTTTTTTCCCGTGATGCCATTGCTATGGCCACTGCCATCTCACTCAGCCACGACGTATTTGACTGTGCCTTGATGCTTGGGGTCTGCGACAAAATTGTTCCTGGCCTGTTGATTGGAGCCTTGCATTTCGGCCATTTACCCACGGTTTTTGTTCCTGCCGGCCCCATGACATCGGGGCTGCCGAATAACGAAAAAGCCAAAGTGCGCGAGCAAGCCACTTTGGGACTGGTTGGGCGTGCGCAACTGCTCCAAGCCGAATCAGCGGCATACCATGGTGAAGGAACATGTACGTTTTACGGAACCGCCAACAGCAACCAAATGTTGCTGGAAGCCATGGGCTTGCATGTACCAGGAACCGCTTTTGTGAACCCCGGAGCCGAAATTCGAGATGAGCTGACGCGAGAAGCGGCCCGAACGGTTTTGCAATCTGTGCCTATCGGAAAAGTCGTTGATGAACGTTGTATCGTCAACGCCATGGTGGCCTTATTGGCAACAGGTGGCTCAACCAACCATTTGATTCACTGGGTCGCAGTGGCTCGCGCTGCGGGCATCGTGATTGATTGGAATGATTTCTCCGCACTCTCCGATATCGTTCCCTTGCTAAGTCGTGTCTATCCCAATGGAAGCGCAGATGTAAATCAATTTCAAGCCGCAGGGGGTCCAGGTTTTGTGATTCGAGAATTGCTGGATGCTGGATTGATGCATGCCGATGTGTTGACCGTGCGTCCTGGCGGCGTGCGTGAATTCACGCGCATCCCAAGCGCAACTGGAGGAGTTTTGTCTTGGCAAGAGGCGGGAGCTAGCAAAGATGAATCCGTCGTGCGTCCTGCGAGTTCGCCATTTAGTACCAGCGGGGGTTTAAAGCTGTTAGAGGGAAATTTAGGTCGCAGCGTGATTAAGGTGTCATCGGTTCCAAATGACCGCCACGTGATCGAGGCACCGTGCCGTGTTTTCGATTCGCAAGAAGCATTGCACCAAGCTTTCAGTGCCAATGAACTTAACAGCGATGTGGTTTGCGTGGTGCGATGGCAAGGTCCGCAGGCCAACGGAATGCCAGAGCTGCACAAGCTCACGCCCCCCTTGGCCATTTTGCAAGGCAAGGGGTTTAAGGTGGCTTTGGTGACCGATGGACGCATGAGTGGCGCTTCGGGTAAGGTGCCTGCTGCTATTCATGTGTCGCCCGAAGCGGCCGCGGGCGGTCCGTTGGCCAAGGTGCAAGACGGTGATGTCATTTGTTTAGACGGCCTCAAAGGCACTTTACAAGTCTTGGTTTCCCAATCGCAGTGGGATGCCAGAGTGGCTGCGACCTTGCCGGCGGCATTAAAAGAATCCAACGCGCAAGGCATGGGCCGCGAGTTGTTTGCTGGTATGCGGCGCAACGCACTTACCGCCGAAGAAGGCGCATGCAGCTGGTTGTGATTCACGACCCCTTCCTTTCATTATTTCTGTGGAGCGCACTATGACCGAAAAATTCACCGCCTTGCAAGTCATGCAAGACGCCCCCGTCATTCCAGTCATCGTGTTAAACGACCTGGCGCACGCAGTGCCCATGGCCCGCGCTTTGGTGGCTGGCGGAGTGCGTATGTTGGAAGTTACGTTGCGCACGCCCCAAGCCTTGGCCTGTATCGAAGCGATTGCCAAACATGTTCCAGAAGCCGTGGTCGGGGCTGGTACTGTTCGAAACAAGACAGATGCCCAAGCGGCTGCTAACGCTGGCGCCCGTTTTGCGGTGAGCCCGGGCTACACCAGCGCAGTAGGGCAGGCGTGCCGTGATCTGGGCTTGGCCTTGTTGCCAGGAGTGGCAACGGGCAGCGAAATCATGATGGCGCAAGAAGAGGGTTTTACCGAACTCAAATTTTTCCCGGCAATGCAATCTGGTGGACCCGCCATGCTCAAAGCTTGGAGTGGCCCGTTTTTTGATGTTCGGTTTTGCCCGACAGGCGGCGTGAGTCTTCAAAATACGTCCGAATTTTTAGCTCTGCCCAATGTGGTGTGTGTGGGTGGTTCATGGTTGGTTCCAGCCGACGCAATAGCAAAAGGCGATTGGGCAAAAATCACCCGACTTGCATCTGATACTGCTGCCTTACGCAAATAGCTTTCAAGGTATCCTTAGTGGGAGTTGGCACCCACTCATTCCCCTCAATACCATATAGGACGGCAACAGCCTTATGCCTGTTTTAAAAATTCAAGACATTGAGCAACTCGCACACCAGGCCCTGCGGGGAAGCGGAGCCAACGCGCACCATGCTCGCACCGTCGCTCAATCGATTGCGCAGGCCGAAGCCGAAGGAATTCGCAATGTGGGCCTCGCTTATCTACCCACCTATTGCTCACATTTGCGTTGCGGAAAGATCCATGGCGATGCCCAAGCCAGCTGGCGCAAAACAGCACCCGCTGCATTGCTCGTAGATGCAGACGCAGGTTTTTCGCATACGGCATTTATGGATGCTCTGACTGACTTTTTAACCATGGTCCGTAGCCAAGGGGTGGCGGTGATGGGTATCCACAACTCCTATTCCGCAGGCGTCTTGGGCTGGTTTATTCGGCGTTTGGCTTTAGAAGGCTTGGTGAATTTAGCTTTCGCCAACGCTTCGGCCATGATGGCTCCTTTGGGTGGTAATAAACCAGTTTTTGGAACCAATCCTCTTGGATTTGGCTCGCCACGACCGCGCAACGCCACAGGAGAAGATGTGGGCCCTTTGGTTCTGGATATGTCCAGTACCGCAACGGCGAGGGTCAATGTGATTGAGGCCGCTAACAAAGGCGGCCCCATTCCAGCGGGATGGGCAATGAATCTTGCGGGTCTTCCTACGACCGATCCCAAAGAAGCATTAGTGGGTCTCATGGCCCCAGCGGCCGGACACAAAGGCTACGGCTTGGCCTTGATCGTTGAAATTTTGGCGGCCGGCTTAGGAGGCGCCAACTGGTCACACCAAGCCAGCTCGCTCTTAGACGATACCGGCGGCCCCCCAGGCGTGGGGCAGTGCTTTATTGCAATAGACCCTGCTGCTTTTGCCCCAGGATTTGACGCGCGGATGTTCCATTTAATGCAAGCGATTGAAGTCCAAGAGGGCGCTCGCGTCCCAGGCGTTGGGCGACATAGCCATATGAATAGTGCGATGACTTTCGGTGTTGAGGTTGACACCCAACTGCTAAACCAATTAGAGCAGTTTGCCATCCCGGCGAATGGATAAAGCGCAGATGCCTAAGTCAAAAGACAGTTCCGAGCAGCGGGCTCTTTTATTGAGTGTACTGGCCGATGCGGGTTTTCTCTCAGACACGGTGGCTGCCAGCGATTTAAAACTTCTCACCGGGGGATTTTGGAATCAGGTGTATCGCCTTCAGGTTGGCGAGAAAATCATGGTGATAAAGCAGTTTTTCAAAGGGGTGACCAACCCCATGTTCCCCGTCATGCCAGACACCGAAGCAGCCGCGCTCAATTACCTTCAAGGCAGTGGTTGTGCCCCAGAGCCCCTTGCATACTTGCCGCAAACCCCCGCAGGGGATATTTTGTTGTATGGCTTCGTTGCGGGTTTGCCTTGGAAATTCGACTCCCTCAACGCTGAAAAATGCACCAAGGATGTCGCCCAATTGTTGGCACGCGTTCACCGTATGCCCATCGATTCCAATGCAAAAAATAGCTTTCGACTTCTTCCGCAAAGCCCTAAAGACCTTTACGCGCACAGCTTACTCATGCTCGGAAAATGCGATGAAACATTGCTCGGTCCGTTGGAACATTACAAGCAAACATTGGCGGATTGCCCGCTCACTGTTCCATGCGCACCGGTGTTGGTGCATACCGATTGCGGGCCTGGAAACATCATCGTCGGGGACGCGGGCCCGTGTCTGATTGACTGGCAATGCCCGGGCTTGGGAGACCCGTTACAGGATATGTTTACCTTTGCATCTCCCGCAATGCAAATCCTTTACCACTGCCAACCCTTGGCTGCCGAGGACGTTGATCGCTTATTTCAATGCTACTTTCAAGCGCAGAGCGCGAGTTGGGATATCCAGGCGTTGAAAGCGCGACTCAGTGATGTACAGGCTTACCACCATTTCCGGTTCGCAGCCTATTGCGCTTACCGAATCACGCATCTCCAAGCGTCGGAGCCAGCGGTCGCAGCGCTTTATAGCCAAGCGCTAAGCGCTGAGTTGGTTTGTTTGAATCGCTTGGTTTCAAATCAATGATGCAAATGCATCCATCCAATCGCGAGGACAGAGTGAAACCAATTGAAATGCATATCCACAGCTTTAGTCTGCGGTTTCAGTTCAAGTACCGCACTGATTTTGATGTGTTTAGTTTTATTGCGCTAGCCAAAGTGCAAGGCTTTACGGGTGTCAACATCTCAGCCAATGGGCCCGGATACCGCGACTTGGGCGGCACGACCGATGCCCATTTTGAAAAAGTAAAAGATGCACTTCTTTCAAACGGCATGCGATGCGAAATCGATACCAGTGACACGTGCTTGGAGAATTTATTGAAAATGCTCGACGTGGCGGGCAAAGTCAACGCCGAGTGCTTGCGGGTATACACCAAATACCCGCCTCCCTTGCAAAGTCAAATCAGCCGTACGGTGGATGACTTGCGTGCGGTGATCCCGGCTTTGGAGCGCAGTGGCACCACCCTTGTTTTTGAAAACCACGAGGACTTCCAAGGCAAGGTCATTGCCGATATCTTGAACCAAGTCCATCACCCGCTGATTCGCGCGCTCTACGACTACGGCAACTCGCAGATGGTGGGAGAAGAACCCCTCGACGCATTAGAGGCGATGGCACCTTTTGTGAGCACTGTGCACGTCAAAGACCATGTGGTCGTTGTCGGCCCTGCGCATGCATGGGGGAATTTATGGGTACAAGGCGTTCCTATGGGGCAAGGCCGTTTACCCATCATGGAGCAAACCAAGCGCTTGTATGAAAACGGCTTGAGAAGGTTTTGTTTCGAAAATGTATGGGGCTACGCCGCCCCTCTCAAATCCCACCAGGTGCCCCAAAGCCACTGCTTTGGTATCGACCAAGCCAGTCACTTTTTAAACGGGAGTGACTTGCCCACAGAACAAGCCATTGACTTGGAGTGGAAAGCCTTTGAGCAGGCTTGGGGTTGGTACAAAACAGCGTTGACACAGCAGCACTACCGTATTGCTACTCCTTAAGTCTTCAAATAACTCCGGTGTTTTTAGGAGTTTTAATGTAATGTAATGTAATATACTTTAATATATACCATCTTTTTGGGAGATCACTCATGTCGCAAACCGCCAAACTATTCGTCAATGGCCGCAGCCAAGCGGTAAGACTGCCCGCAGCCTACAGGTTTGACACTCAAGAAGTCTTCATCCGAAAAGACCCAACTACAGGCGATGTCATTCTTTCTCGCCGGCCCGATGATTGGAGTGGATTCCTGGCTGCTGCAGAAAATGTACAAATCCCCGATGATTTTTTAAGCGCTTCCGAGCGGCTGACCCAAGGACATACAAGTACACCAGAACGTGACCCGTTTGAATCGATGTCAACTCCAACTGGACATTGAGCCAGCATATGACTTTGCTTTACCTGCTTGACACTAACACAGTTAGCAACATCATCAAACGCCAACCACAAGTGACCCGGCGTTTGCTGGCTGTGCCAATGCATAGCGTTTGCATATCTTCCATCACGGCCGGTGAGATAGCGTTTGGGCTGGCAAAACGCCCAGAGGCAGTTGCGCTTAAAGCGGTGGTGAATGAATTTTTGCGTCATATAGAAGTGCTACCTTGGGATGATGCCGTGGCTCAAACTTACGGAGTACTTCGCGCTCGGTTGCAAAGTAAGGGGACACCATTGGCTGCACTAGATACGCAAATTGCGGCGCATGCGCTGCATACAAAGACAACTTTGGTCAGTAGCGATAAAGCATTTACATATGTCACTCAGTTACAAGTTGAAGACTGGCTTTAGGCCCATAAATTCATAGCCACTTGCCTTTTACTGAGATATCCCACTTGAATCCTCCACAAGTCAGACCTTCGCGGGCCTTTTATTCTTCACGAATTACGGAGTTTGTCCGTTCTGAGCCAGGCTCTGTTCTAGGCCGACTGACTGAAAACAGCGGTTTTTCGATTGAAACAACGCAACGCGATGCGTGGCGATCAGAAATCACCATCCTGCAGAAAGAGCTTGTTCTTTTTTCAGGCAGGGGTTCGATTTATTTTGAATTTTCTGTTCCGCGACTTGGCAAACGCATTGATGCTTTGGTTTTGATTGATCACGTAATCTTTGTAATTGAGTTTAAAGTCGGCGAAAGTCTTTTTAATCGCTTAGCGGTTGACCAAGTTTGGGACTATGCCCTCGATCTAAAGAATTTTCATGAAACCAGTCACCACTGCGCTATTGCGCCGCTTTTGGTCGCTACAAATACAAAAAATGTGAATGGCGTTGTGTCGATAAGTCATCACAACGATGGTGTTCTGGACCCGATCAAAACCTCACCCGAATTTTTAGAAGAAACGATCGCCACCGTCTTGCAACTCAGTGCTGGTGAAGTAATCGATGCATCAAAATGGGAAAATGGACGATACCGCCCAACACCCACCATCATTGAAGCTGCGTCTGCTCTTTATGGGAACCACTCCGTAGCAGATCTTTCTCGCAGCGATGCGGGCGAAAAGAATTTAGCTCGAACATCCGTGACCATTGCCAATCTGATTTCGGAGGCTCAATCAAAACAAAAAAAAGCGATTTGTTTTGTCACAGGTGTTCCAGGTGCTGGCAAAACTTTGGTTGGGCTAGATGTAGCAACTAAACACATGGATGCCAAAAGTGATTTGCATAGCGTTTACTTGTCTGGTAACGGCCCACTGGTTTCTATTTTGAGAGAGGCACTAACACGCGACGAGGTAGCGCGCAAGAAAGCTGTTGGTCAAAAACTTCGCAAAGGTGAGGCACGAAAAGCTGTTGATGCATTTATCCAGAACGTGCATCATTTTCGTGATGCTTACCTAGCTGACGAACAACCTCCGGTAGACCATGTGGTGATCTTCGACGAAGCACAACGTGCCTGGACATTGGAACAAACTACACAGTTCATGGCACGTAAAAAAGGACTTCCAGACTTCAACCGGTCCGAGCCTGATTTCCTGATTTCATGTTTAGATCGCCACTCTGACTGGTCAGTAGTAATTTGCCTTGTTGGTGGCGGTCAAGAGATCAACACAGGCGAGGCTGGGATTGGGGAATGGTTACGAGCTATCCATGATCACTACCCAGAATGGGAAGTGCATATTTCGCCACATCTTCAAGATTCTGAATATGGGACTGGAGAAGCATTAGCGATTTTGAAAAGCCGACAGAATATTCACTTTAACGAAGACCTTCACTTGGCGGTATCAATGCGATCATTTCGCGCCGAGCACGTTTCAACATTTGTAAAGCACTTATTGGATCGTAAGCATGAAAGTGCACATGACGTTTTAAAGCAGGTGCTGCCGCGTTACCCCATCGTTGTTACAAGAGGTTTGGACAAAGCCAAAACTTGGCTTAGAGAAAAAGCCCGTGGCAACGAGCGTTTTGGAATGGTGGTTTCTTCGCAAGCCCAGCGCTTAAAACCGCACGCTATTGACGTCAAGTCACCGATGGATCCTATTCATTGGTTCTTAGATGACAAGACCGACGTGCGATCTTCATATTATTTAGAGGATGTCGCAACAGAATTTCACGTCCAAGGGTTGGAGCTGGATTGGGCTTGCGTCGTTTGGGATGCGGATCTTCGCTTTGGCGTTGATGACTGGGAATACCGCTCTTTTGTCGGAAGTAAGTGGCAAAAAATACATCTCTCTCATCGCCAGATGTATTTGAAAAATGCTTACCGTGTATTGCTCACACGCGCTCGCCAGGGGATGGTGATTGTTGTCCCACCTGGTGACTCAAACGACCCTACACGCGACCCATTGTTTTATGATCCCATTTACTCATATCTTTTAGGTCTTGGATTGAAAGAAATTTAAATCCTTCGAACAGACTATAAGGAAAACGCATTTAGTCTGACATAACAAAAATGCAAGTTCACAGTAGCTGCTGTGCTGAGTTTTATTGCTATGAGTGGAAGCATAAGGACATATAAATCTGCCTAAGAATGCCTCAGTGGCAACGGATGTGAATACTCTGGTTTCGCAACTGCGCACAGTAATTACTACAACCGCATTCCCAAAACCCGTCCCTCATAAATCGCATGCACCGCTAAGCGCGCGGCGACGTTATCGCCGGCTTGGTGGCTGGCAAGTCCGGCTCCGTTGAGTTCATGTGCCAGCTGGTTGTCGGGGTCATTGGTGGTGGCCAATACCAGCGCATCGGCGTCTATCCACGTTTCCTCACCTGTGAGCAGGTTACGCAGGGTGCCGCCTTGAGCCGTCCATTGCGTGAGGGCTGATTCGGTAAACCAGCGAGCGCCAAGGCGCTGTAAGCGGCTGCGAAGTGGGGCGTCGCCAGCGGTGCGTTGGATCCAAAACCCGACCATGGGCCACGAGGTGATGATCGTGACGGTGTGCCCGAGTTCTGCCAGATGCCAGGCGGTTCCTCCGCCACGCCAGTCGCCTGTGTCATCGAGCAAGATGACTTGCTTGCCCGGTCGCGCTGAGCGATTCATCACATCTTCAATGGAAAAAACGTTGGGCAGTTCGATGCCTGGCAACTGGTCTTGCGCTGGAAGTTGGCGTTGGAAGCCTGTTCCGGTGGGTTGTGATCCAGTGGTAATCACCAATTCATCTGCAGCTAAAGATTTTTGGAGTGTTTGAACTTCTAACGCATCGAGCGGAGTGTTGCGTTCGATAGAGACACCGAGCTGGGTTAATTGGCGCTCGTACCAATCGAGGAGTTCGAGTATTTGCCCGCGTCGGGGTTGCAGACCGGCCAAGCGAAATGCGCCGCCGAGTTGGGGTGTTGCTTCAACCAAGGTTACACGGTGGCCTCGTTCGGCGGCGACGCGGGCAGTCTCTAACCCTGCAGGCCCCGCGCCAATGACAAGAATCGTTTTTTTGGTTTTTGCAGGGGTGAATCTGTCGCCACCCCATTCAAATTCGCGGCCTGCGGATGGGTTGACCAGGCATGAAATCCAATAATCTCGCGAGCGCCGCCCCCAGCACATTTGGTTGCATGAAATACAACCCCGAACATCTTGGGGCCGACCGGCGCGGGCTTTGTTGGCTAAATGGGGGTCTGCAATTTGCCCGCGCACGATGCTGACCATGTCAGCTTGACCCGAAGCGATGGTGGTGTTTGCGCCTTCGGGCGTTCGGATGTGGCTTTCAGCCTGTACCCGAGCGTGTTGAACCACTTTTTTCAAAGCCTCTGCCAAAGGCGCTCCCAACTTATCGGCAAATTGGAAGGTGGGCATCAGCTCAGGAAAATTAAAGTACCCGCCAGTACCGCAGCTGATGTAGTCGATCATGTGCCGTTGATCAAGCCATGCTGCAATCTCACACAAGGCATCAAGCTGCAAGGCCACCGGGGTGGATGTATCGATGCTGGCGTTGAGACCGATGATGAAGTCGTTGCCCACCGCGAGCCGAATGCCTTGAATGATTTGAGTGGTAAATCGCAAACGGTTTTCTAAACTTCCCCCCCAGCGGTCGGTGCGGCGGTTGGTCCAAGGCAGCCAAAATTGTTCGATCAAACCGTTGTAGGCCCCATACAACTCGACCCCATCAAAGCCCGACTTTTGCGCCCGCACTGCGGCTGCAATAAAGCCGACGATGAGTTCTTGGATTTCAGCCTCCTGCATGGCGTGGCTTCCGTCGCTGTCATGGTAAGAGGGCAGACCTGACGGAGACCACGAAGGTTCAAACGAATTATCAAAGTCACCGTGCTGCCCCGCAGAGTAAAGCTGTTGGATCATCACAACGCCTTCGTCGTGGCAGGCATCGGTAATCACCTTCAGCGGCGCAATGATCGCGTCGTCGCTGTGGCGCATATTGCCGCGGGTGAGCACGGCGGTGCGATGGATAGGAATTGGCTCCACCACAATCATCGCCGTACCGCCTTTGGCCCGTTCCAGGTAATACCCCAAATGCCGGGCTCCGGGCAAACCGTCCACCGCCATATTGGCCGTATGCGCTCCAAAAACGATGCGGTTTTTAAGCGTTTTGTGGCGCAATGTCAAAGGCGTAAAAAGTGCATTCATTACGACGAGGGGTTCAAGAGGCATGGTGAACTTTGAAAAATCACAATTCTTTGGCTAATCTCAAAGCATCGTAGATGGCTGCATGCGTGTTGCGTGCAGAAATAGCGTCTCCAATGCGAAAGAGCTGGAACTTTCCGCTTTTGTTGGATTGAACGGTCTGCGGTTTGCCTGCAATCAAGTCGGTGTAATTCACCGCGCCCGCATTGCTCGACAATGGTTTGAGCTCAAAGTACAGATCTTCCAGCGGCAGCGTGCCGTGGTTCACGACGACTTGGTCCACCACGCGCTCTTTGCGTACGCCGCCGTAGTCACTTCCCAATACGGCCAGTAGCTTGCCCGTTTGTGTGGGGTGGCGCTCTACGGATTCAAGGCGAAAGGTGACAGTGAAGGTAACGTCTAGTTTTTGCAAACTGCGCATATAGGGCACCAAGTTCATTGCCATGACTTCCGGCGAGAAACTTCGGTCGGGTGTCATGACTTCTAAGGTGGCACCAGTCTGCGCGATCACGTCAGCGGCTTGCAAAGCGGCATGGTCGCCAGCATCGTCGTACAAGAGAACATGCTTGCCGGGCTTGGCGTCGCCACTCAAAATGTCCCAGGCCGAAACCACCAAATCATTGCCTGCGCTCAAGACTTCGGTGTGGGGCAAGCCGCCTGTAGCGATGATGACGACATCGGGTTTTTCTGCCAAGACGGTAGATGAATCAGCCAAGGTGTTAAAGCGAAATGAAACCCCTTGTTCTTCACAGCGGGCCATGCGCCAGTCGATGATGCTGATCATCTCTTTGCGCCGATGGCTTAGTGCGGTTAATCGAATTTGTCCGCCGGGTTTGGAAGCGGCTTCCAAAACCACCACGTGGTGACCGCGCTCGGACGCCACCCGCGCCGCCTCAAGCCCCGACGGCCCCGCACCAACGACAACGATTTTTCTGGGGCTTGGGGTTTTTTCCAAAGTGTGGGGCATGGTGAGTTCACGCCCGGTCGCCGGGTTGTGAATGCAGTAAGCCTCACCGCCTTGGTAAATGCGGTCTAAACAAAAGTTTGCACCAACGCAAGGGCGAATCGTGTCTTCTCTGCCGATCATGATTTTTCGCACGATGTGGGGATCAGCCATATGGGCGCGGGTCATTCCCACCATATCGAGCTTGCCCGACTCAATGGCAAAGCGGGCCGTATTGACGTCTTGGATTTTTGCGCCGTGAAAGATGGGGATGTCGAGTTGTTGGCGAATGCCACCCGCAAAATCCAAGTGGGGCGCACTGCGCATGCCTTGTACCGGAATGACGTCGGTGAGACCGGCATCGGTATCAATATGGCCGCGAATGATGTTGAGAAAATCAACCATGCCAGACTTGGCTAAGTACCGCGCAATACCCAGACCTTCATCGGCAGTAATACCGCCGGGGCGCACTTCATCAGCCACGCCGCGAACGCCCAATATAAATTCCTTGCCGACGCGTTCGCGGATGGCTTTGATCACCTCCAAGGTAAACCGCACCCGGTTTTCCATCGCTCCACCAAACGGCGCATCTAAGGTATTGGTAGAAGGAGACCAGAACTGGTCCATCAAGTGCCCGTAGGCCTCCAGCTCTAACCCATCCACCCCCGCAGCGTGCATGCGTTCAGCCGCATCAGCGTAGTCTTTGATGATGCGATCAATGTCCCAGTCTTCCATTTTTTTGGGGAATGCGCGGTGCGATGCTTCTCGGTGGTGTGAGGGTGACACCACCGGAAGCCAATCGGCTTTGGACCAGCTGGTGCGACGGCCCAAATGGGTAAGTTGGATCATCACTGCAGCGCCATGTTCGTGGCAAGCGTCGGTGAGGTCTTTCATCCACGGAACGACCTCGTCTTTGTAGGCCAAGATGTTGTTGAATACGGGCGGACTGTCGCGGGAGACGGCGGCTGAGCCCGCTGTCATGGTGAGCGCGATTCCGGCTTTGGCCCGTTCAACGTGGTATGCCCGGTAGCGCTCTTTGGGCATTCCGTTTTCGGGGTAGGCCGGCTCATGCGAGGTGATCATGATGCGGTTTTTCAACCGCAGATGCTTGAGCTGAAAGGGCTGCAAAAGGGGGTCGTTGGGGTTTGCGCTTGCCATGGCAGTTCCTCGTTAATTACTCATTCAATACCATTGATCGGGCATGGATGCTTTTTTTCTCTCCATGTAGTCCCGAATCGATTCATCTAAAGCAGGATCCATGGTTGGCGCTGCGTAATCGGCCAACGATTGTTTCCAGCGTTTGTTCGCCCGCTTTGCCGAATCGCTTTCTCCGGCCTCGGTCCACGACTCAAAAGGCGTGTCGTCTGAGATCGTGGAGTCATAAAAGGCCGTGGTGTAGTTGGCCATGGTGTGCGAACTTCCAAGGTAATGTCCTCCGGGCGTCACTTCTTGGAAGGCGCTCATGGCCAAACTGTTGTCATCCACTGAAACGCCGCCGATATAGCTGTGCAGTGCACCGCAGAAATCCGCATCCATCATAAATTTCTCGTAGCTCATCGATAACAAGCCGTCGAGAAAACCGGCAGAGTGCAAGATGAAGTTGGCACCGCAGTGAATAGCCGAGAGCATGGACATGACGCTTTCTTGCATCGCCTGGCCATCAGGGAGCTTGGACGTCGTAAACGAGCCCGCACAGCGCAGTGGCAAATTCAATCGCCTTGCGAGTTGACCCACCACCATCGAGCCGATCGCCGGCTCAGGCGTGCCAAAGGTAGGCGAGCCAGAGCGCAGCGACATGCTGGAGAGAAAATTACCGTAAATGACGGGTGCGCCGGGGCGTTCGAGCTGCGTCATCGCACAGCCCACCATGGTTTCTGCGTGCGCTTGGGCAATCGCGCCCGCGTTGGTCACCGGCCCCATCGCCCCTCCCAAAATAAACGGCACGATCACCGCAGCTTGGTTTGCCCGAGCGTAGGCCCGCGCTGACTTGGTAATCGTTCCGTCCCACAACAGCGGAGAGTTCACATTGACATTACCCAAAATCACGCAGTTTTGATCGACAAACTCACGCCCAAAAAGCAAGCGACTCATTTCGATCGAATCTTCTGCGCGTTCTTGCGAGGTGATAGAGCCCATGTAGGCCTTGTCAGAAAATCGCATGTGGGCATAAACCATATCGAGGTGCCGCTTGTTGACGGGAATATCAGTGGGCTCACAAACGGTGCCGCCGCTGTGGTGCAGCCACGGTGTGTTGTAAGTCAACTTCACAAAATTCTGAAAATCTTCCAAGGTGCCGTATCGGCGTCCCCGGTCCAGGTCCATCACAAAGGGCGATCCATACGACGGAGCAAACACGACGTTGTTACCGCCAATCTGAACCGAGTGGGCTGGGTTGCGGGCGTGCTGGGTGAATTCTTTGGGTGCGGTTTTGAGAATCTCACGCAGGTGTCCTGGCTCAAAACGCACCCGCATACCGTCTACTTTGGCGCCTGATTTTTTAAACATCGCCAACGTCTCATCGTCATCGCGAATATCCAGACCCACTTCGGCCAAGATGCGGTCCGCTGTCGCTTCGATCTTGAGTAAGCTCTCCTCGCCCATGATGTCGTAGGTGGGGATGACGCGTTTGATATAGGCTGGCCCCGTTGGTTTGGCATTGGGGTCGCGCCGCTCTCGTGCGCCTGTTCGGCGTCCGTGCTTTGCGGGCGCGGCTGAAGGCGATAAAGTTTGGGTATCAGATTCACTCATGATGCTTGCTCCGGTCAATGGCTGTGATTTAAAATAATAATGCTGATAGTAGAGTGAATTCTCCGTTTCGTCATCCCAATAGTTTTTCATCCTTAGAATAAACTCAGCTTATGCAAAAACGCTTCGATCAGCCCGCAATGGGCAACCTCATTACCTTTGAGGCGGCGGCGCGAACTGGAAGTTTTACCCGGGCCGCAGTAGAACTGTCTGTGAGCCAACCGGCCATCAGCCACGCAGTGCGCATGTTGGAAGACGAACTGGGGGTTGCCTTATTTGAGCGACGCCACAAAGGCGTAGAACTGACAGAAGCTGGACGGTATTTGTTAGACCAAGTGGGCTTGGGCTTAACACTAATGGACCAAGCCCTGCGCGAGGTTCGCACCATGACGCAAGGACATCAGGTCACGCTCGCAGTTTCAACGGCCACCGCCACGTGGTGGCTGATGCCCCGAATTGCCCGCTTTAAGCAGCAGCACCCAGACATCGAGTTGCGTTGTATTACGACCGACATTGACCTCGATTTAGAGCGAGAGCGGATTGATTTAGGCATCACTCTCGGGAGCGGAGATTACGCCCGGTTTGAGCGTTGGCACTTTGTCGATGAAGAAGTTTTCCCCGTCTGCAGCCCTGATTTCTTAGTCAGCCACCCCACACTCAAACTTCCCCAAGATGTGGCTCAGACAACGCTTTTGCATTTGGAAGAACGTTACCGCCCCAGGTTGGATTGGGCCGGTTGGTTGGCACGCTTTGGGGTGAGTCCCGCGCGTGCTGGCAAAGCCTTTACGTTTAACGATTACTCCATCGTTTTGCAAGCGGCCCTAGAAGGGCAGGGGATCGCTTTGGGTTGGCGACATATTGTGGAACCCCTGATTAACCAAGGGCGCTTGGTGCGACCCCTGACGCAGAGTGTGACCACAGACCAACCGATGTACATCATCGCCTCGCGGGCTGGCCGGGCCCGGGCCGATGTGATGGCTTTAAAAGACTGGTTGGTCCAAGAGGCAGCAGCGTCGATTAATCGACCGTTGGAACCAAAGGTTCCTCGCGTGACTGCTTGAGCTGCCAACCAATGTGCGCAACCAGCGCTAGAAAAACGATACCTCCTCCGAGCATGGTGCGAGCGCTAGGAATTTCGTTATGCATCAGCCAAACCCACAAGGGTCCGAGAACCGGCTCCGCGATACCAATCAAAGCGGCGATGGCGGAAGGAAGCAACCGTGCGCCTGTGACAAACAGTGCCATGCCTAAACCTAAATTGAGTGCGCCAAACATAAACAACAATCCGGCGTCTATGGCGTTGACTTGAAATTGCTGCGCCAGCGAGGCGGCGACCGCAGAGGCAATCAAGGTTCCAAGGCACACCGCGGGCATCATCGCGACTTTGGAGTGACGCCGTGTTATGACCGTAGCCGTAGCAAACGCCAAAGCAATCAGCACGGCCAAGCCGTCACCGATGGGGGACACCTTGCCGCCAAAGGAATCAGAAACCATGACCGCAACACCCACAATCACCGCCACAATGGCAGCCCATGTGCTTTTAGATACCATTTCGCCAAACAGCAGAAAGGCCATCAAAGCCGCGATCAATGGGACTCCTGCTTGCATGAGCAAAATATTGGCCACGGTGGTGTAGGCGAGCGCTACGACAAAGCAAGTTGATGCAATTGCGAAGCACACCCCCACGCCTACACCGGGCAGGCCCATGGCCAGAAACAAGTCAATCGTCTTTTTGAATCCTTGG
>SXSX01000025.1 GCA_005793295.1 Burkholderiales bacterium
GCGTTGCAAAGCGTTGGAGTCCACGCCGCCAGTTAAGACTTTTCCGCTCGAAGGCACCACATTGTTGTAGGCCCGAGCCAAGCGGGTTATCGAGTCGAGCAAAATCACAACGTCTTTTTTGAGTTCGACCAAGCGTTTGGCGCGCTCAATCACCATTTCAGCCACATGCACGTGGCGTGAGGCAGGCTCATCAAAGGTCGAGGCAATCACCTCGCCCTTGACGGTACGCTGCATCTCAGTGACCTCTTCAGGGCGCTCGTCAACCAACAAAACCATCATGTGGCTGTTGGGGTAGTTGGCGGAAATAGCGTGTGCAATGTGTTGCATCATCACTGTTTTACCGCTCTTGGGTGGGGCAACCAACAATGCGCGTTGGCCTTTGCCGATCGGGGCGATGATGTCAATAATGCGCCCGGTAATATTTTCGTCGCTCTTGTTATCTTGCTCTAAGCGCATTTGCTCTTTAGGAAACAGCGGCGTCAAGTTCTCGAACATGACTTTGTGCTTGTTACTCTCAGGCGAATCGCCGTTGACCTTGTCAAGCTTGTTCAGTGCAAAGTAGCGCTCGCCGTCTTTTGGGGTACGTACTTCCCCTTCGATCATGTCCCCTGTATGCAGGTTAAAGCGGCGCACCTGGCTTGGGCTGATGTAGATGTCGTCCGTACTGGCGGTATAGCTGGTATCGGGGCTACGCAAGAATCCAAAGCCATCGGGCAAGATTTCCAACACGCCGTCAGCAATGATTTGCTCGCCGGTGCGGGCCCGCTTCTTGATGATGGCAAACATCAACTCTTGTTTGCGCATGCGGCCCGTGTTTTCAATTTCAAGCTCTTCGGCTTGTTTGAGTACTTCTGACACGTGCAGTGCCTTGAGTTCGTTTAAGTGCATGGAGTAGGTCCCGGTGGGGAGTTAACCGAAAATTTCGGCAAGTACAAAAAATCTGGGGGTTAGGAAGGGATTCGGCGAGCGAGGGTTAGCGCTGGCCATCCGTGTTCTTCACCGTGATGGCGGTGCCCACTTTGGATAGATGTGGGTGAACTTGGGTAATTATGACAGGAAAACCAGAGTTTTTACCAAACGCTGATTGATCTGTGCAGCGTTTGGGTATGACTTCGGTTTATGGGTTATTTGATTTGTTCGTCGATGAAGGCCACCAACTGCGCTTTGCTCAACGCGCCTACTTTGGTGGCGGCGAGTGCGCCGTCTTTAAAGAGCATGAGGGTAGGAATACCGCGAATGCCAAATTTAGCGGGGATTTCTCTGTTTTCATCGACATTCATTTTGGCAATGTGCAATTTGCCTTCATAGGTGGCAGAAACCTCATCCAAAATAGGCGCAATCATTTTGCAAGGCCCGCACCATTCCGCCCAGTAGTCCACCAAAATAGGATGGGTTGATTGCAGCACTTCGGTTTCAAAAGTGGCATCGGTGACGTGTTTGATGAGATCGCTGGCCATAGTAAATTCTTTCGAGAGGGAGGTTGAAGCAGCTAAAGTGGGGTAATTGTGACAGAAACCAAGACCCTCCCGCTCGCCCGCGTCGCTATGAACGACATTGATAATTTTGATCCTCACTGGTTTGCAAAAGACGCCGGCGTTCTAAACCGTATTCAGGCGTTAATGCTTGAAAAGGGCGCGCATCCTTCGCGCACAGTTGTTTTGCTGCCTTATGCGCAATTGCTTCGGCAAGCGCGTCAGATGTGGGCGCTGCGCTTTCCCGACGGTTTTGCGCCCCGGTTTGAAACCTCTAAAAATTGGAGCCAATCGATAGCGGACTTTGCTCCGGGCGCGAGCGATATTGCGTTTGATGCTGCTGTGGACACGCTGACGGCCCAATCGCTCATTCAAAGCCAGCGTTTTGCAGAGAACCATGGCGCATTGGCGCAGTTGCTGGTGGAAGCGGCGCACCAACTCGGGCCATTGGCGGCAGGGAACCCATTAGATAAGCGTTCCGAATGGGCGCAGAGCGCTCGCACTGCGTCTACCTTGGGTTTAGAAGGGGCGTCCATGGCCTTTGAACTCATCTCGGTTCGTTCTGCCGTCGAATGGGCTGCGATTTCTTCGTACGCCACCGATGTACTTTTCACCCCGCAAGCACTTGCCCAAGCTGACTTGCTTATTGTTCTCACAGGGCTTTCGCAAGACCCCATGGCTTCTGGTTTACAAGAGGTTTGGGGCGAGCGAATGGTACAGATTCCTTTGGCTGTTGAAGTCACACCGGCTATTCCGGTGTTCCATGCCTGTTTGGATGCGCAAGATGAGGCGCAACAGGCCGCCGCTTGTGTCTTGACGCATATTTCCGCAGGGCGATTTCCTTTGGCTTTGGTGTCATCCGACCGCGCTTTAACCCGTAGAGTCCAAGCCATGTTGAAGGGCTCAGGTGCGCAAATTCGGGATGAAACGGGTTGGAAGCTTTCGACCAGCCACGCCGGGGCTGGCGTCATGGCCTTGCTCAAAGCGCTGTCGTGGAATGCTTCAAGCGACGCGGTGTTGGCATGGCTCAAACTGACGTCGGGTTGGATTCCTGATGTGGATCTTTTGGAGGCGCAACTGCGTCGCCAGCAGGTGCGCGATTGGCGTAACGCGAAACTCACGCAATGCCAAGAAGCCATTGCAACCATCAACGCAGTACGCGACAGTTTCAAAGGTTCGCACCGATTGGGCCAATGGTTGGCGGTTCTGCGTAAGGCGCTTGAGCGCTGCGGAATGTGGGACGGTTTGGTGGTGGATGGGGCAGGCGTGAAAGTGATCGCGGCTTTGCGTTTAGAGCAAACAGCGCCCTGGCAAGCCCTTCTCGGGAGTGCTTTGTGGGCTGGGCAAACGCTTGATTTGGCAGCCTTTACCCAATGGGTTCAGCAAAGTTTAGAAGATGCCAGTTTTACTCCGCCGTATCCAACCAAGGAGCAGGTGGTGGTGTTGCCGATGAGCCAGATGTTGGCGCGTCCTTTCAAAGCGCTGGTTATCGTGGGTTGTGATGAAGTTCGTTTGCCTGCTTCGCCCGAAACCAACGGGCCGTGGTCGCCCGCGCAGCGAGCCGCGTTAGGCTTGCCTTCGCGTGAAAATTTAGAAGCGGCCCACCGATTGGCCTGGGCCCATGCGATCTCAAATCCTTGGTGTGATGTGTTGTGGCGAATGAGTGACGATGCGGGTGAACCGCTGTTGCCTAGTCCGCTGGTACAGACGCTCATGGGCCTGCAGCGCAAAGACCCCAATCCAGAACTCAGAACATGTCGCAGCATCGATGCTGCCCCCGTCTTAAAACCATCCCCTTCGGCCGCAGTGTTACCTGTAAAAAAACTGTCGCAAAGTGCGTATGAGGATTTACGCAATTGCCCCTACCGTTTTTTCGCATTGCGCCAACTCGGCTTGCGCAGCGTCGATGAACTCGACAGTGAAATCGATAAGCGCGACTTTGGCTTGTGGTTGCACCAAGTTTTGCAGGAGTTTCATTTAGCTCTTCAGGCCCTGCCAAACCCTGATCTTTCCGTGCGCAGGTCTCTGCTCGATGAGGCCAGTGAAAAAGCGAGCCAAGCGCTGGGTTTGGATGCAGGTGAATTTTTGCCTTTTGCAGCGTCTTGGCCGCGAGTGCGAGAGGGCTACCTCAGTTGGTTGACCAAACACGAGGCCCAAGGGGCAGTGTTTAAAAGCGCAGAAAACGAATACCGCCAAAACGTCTCAGACTGGTTGTTAGAAGGGCGCATTGACCGGGTGGATACCTTGTCCGATGGCACGCTCATGGTGCTAGATTACAAAACAGAGTCTGAAGCCAAGACCAAAAAGCGGGTGAGCAATCCTCTAGAAGACACCCAAATGGCTTTTTACGCCGCGCTATTACCCCAAGATACCGCAGCGGGCGCCTATGTGAATATCAGCGAAAAAGAGACCAAAGAGACCGAACAAAAAGAACTCGTTCAAGCGCGAGATGCCTTGATTGAAGGCTTGGTCGATGACATGCGGCGCATCAGCGCAGGTGCGCCTATGCCGGCCTTAGGAGAAGCGACGGCCTGCGAATTTTGTAATGCACGGGGCCTATGCCGTAAAGATTTTTGGGCTGCGGTATGAGCGATAAATACACGCCCATTGCCTATGCCCAAGAGGGAACCCTGATTACCAAGGCGCAGTTTTACCAAGTGGCTTGCGACCCCAAACGCAGTGTGGTGGTTGAGGCTTGCGCTGGCGCTGGAAAAACTTGGATGCTGGTTTCGCGCATCATACGGGCGCTGCTTGACGGCGCTCAAGCCCACGAAATCTTGGCGATTACTTTCACCAAAAAAGCAGCTGGTGAAATGCGCAAGCGTTTGTTTGATTGGCTGTTGGAATTTAGCCAAAGTGATGACGCCCAATTGCGCCACGCCTTGCTTGAGCGCGGTTTCCTTCACGAGCCTACAGCCAAAGAGCTTGTCGCCTTGCGCGGACTGCACCAAAAACTACTCCACGCGGGCCGCGGGGTTCAGGTGCGAACCTTTCATGGTTGGTTTGCCGCATTGGTTCGCAATGCGCCCATAGCGACTTTGATCGCCTCGGGTTTACCCACGCGCTATGAACTTTTAGAAAGCGATGAAAAAGCAGTCGCCCAAGTCTGGCGGCGCTTTCAAGTGCGGGTTGCACAAGACCGAATGGCGCGGGAGGATTACTGGGCTGTGGTCGCGACTTACGGACGCCACCAAACCCAAAAAGCCTTGGAAGCTGCTTTGTCCAAGCGGGTTGAATTCGCTTTGGCAGATGCGCAGGGCGTAGTCGACACCTCCGTCGATGGTTTTGGAAAACAGTTTCCGAAATGGGATCACCTTGCCGAGCCGATGCTGGCGCTGCA
>SXSX01000026.1 GCA_005793295.1 Burkholderiales bacterium
GAGCCAGGATCAAACTCTATAGTTCGATCTTGAATTGTTTTGCACATTGCTGTGCTACTCATAAATTGGAATCGACGTGATTTTCTTTGACGAATTTCACATCTTTTTTACTTCATGAGCGTTTGTTAGCTAATTAAAGCTAAGTTCTAAAGAACTTGGCAATCGCTTTCAAACGCCCACGCTTATCGGCTGTAAATTTTTAAGGATCAAAAACGACGCTTATTTCGTTTCTTTTTGTCTTACGCTGTGATCAGCGAAGCCTTCGATTATGACACACTTTTAACGCGCTTTAGAAAAAATGTGATTTTTTCTTGTCATTTCTCTGAGCCACTCCCCGAAATAATAAACCCACGCTTAATCTTCAGGGAAGCCTGCCAGTATATGCCGGTTTACCCCTCCTCGCAACATTCTTTGAGAAAATTGTTTAGACCGAATACGACCTTTTTATGCACACAGGCGAAATTTCCAGCGAGCGCGTTATTTCGCTTTTCAAGTAGCGCTCTCGGGACTCTACAATTTAGGGCGCTGCATATATAAGTTCATGCAGCAAGGCTGTTGGTCGCCACGCCTTTTGATCCCTGTTGCACCATCAACCCCCAAAAGAAAGCGCCTATGTCATCACAGCCTCTAACCAAAAAATCCTTCGAAACCATTCAAGAGCCCGCTCGAAACATTGACGTTGTCCATCGCACGGATGTCTTGGTCGTAGGTTCTGGCCCCGCGGGTCTTGCTGCAGCGTTAGCCGCAGCGCGAACGGGCGTACAAGTGACTTTGGTAGAGCGTTTTGGCTGTTTTGGTGGCAACCTCACTGCGGTAGGCGTTGAAGGGTTCGCGTGGTATCGCCATGAACAAACCGTTGAAGCCAATGGCATTGGGCGTGAGTTTGAGGAACGGGCCAAAGCGATGGGCGCGGCAGTACCGGAAGTGCAATCGCTGTCCTATGAAATTGATTCAGAGGGATTCAAGCTAGTAGCCGACCGATTGGTAGAAGAGGCTGGGATTCACGCCATGCTGCACCGGATGTTCGTATCTCCGCTCATGGAGGGCGACACTATTATTGGTATTGTGGTCGAATCTAAAGCAGGCCGCGAAGCCATTCTCGCCCAGCGAGTGATCGACGCCACAGGGGATGCAGATATCGCCCACAGAGCGGGTGCGCCTACATTCAAAACACCGCTTGAGCACGTTCAAGCAGCTTCCGTCATGTTTCACCTAGCTGGCGTAAATAAGAAGGAATTTTTAGCTGGCGTACGTGCAGATCCACAAACCTACAAGGACTGGTCCACTGGCGAGTGGGAAATAGAGACGTCTGGAAAAGAGGACGCGATGTTTTCTCCTTTTTTAGCCAAACCGTTTGCGCAAGCCATTCGCGACGGAGTCATACCCGCACATTTAAATACGATTGGCGGCACCTGGGGAGCCATCCACGACACAGGCGAACTCACGTATATGAATCTGGTGCATTTGGCTGGTTGCGATGGCACGGATCCAGACAGCATGACGCACCACGAGATCGATGGGCGCCGTCAAGCGATGTTGGCCATTGAGGCGCTGCGCCGCTACACGCCAGGGTGCAGCCAAGTTCGCCTTCGCAACTTTGCCATGACCATCGGGATTCGAGACACACGAAAAATTGATGCTCTGTACAACATGACGGAACACGACGTCAGAGAACAAGCCAGGTTTGATGACACGATCGGTATTTACCCAGAGTTTATTGACGGGTATGGCGTTCTCATTTTGCCGACCACCGGTCGCTATATGCACATTCCTTACCGCAGCATGCTGCCTAAAAAAGTCAAGAACCTGCTCGTCGCAGGCCGCGCAATCGGTGGCGATCGCATTGCTCACGCGGCGACCCGCAATATGGCTTGCTGCGCGGTTGCAGGCCAAGGCGCAGGAATTGCTGCAGCTTTGTCCGTAAAGGCCCAGGTGGAGTTGGACGATGTCAATATGTCCCACATCCAAAAGGAATTAGCAAAGCAAGGGGTTCGCTACCTGTAAATACCCAAAGCACGCCATCGCCTTCTACAATGCCTCGCATGGCACAAGCTTTTGATATATGTATACGCGGTGCGGGCATTGTGGGGCGCAGTTTGGCTCTGCAACTCGCCTCGAAGCGCTTGCGTGTTGCGCTGGTTGAAACGCAATCCGAGGTAATGTCAGCAAATAAGGCGCATGCGCCTAGCGCAGACAGCCACAGCGATGTTCGGGCATATGCGCTGAACCAAACCTCACGCGAATTGTTAGAAGGATTGCGTTGCTGGCCAGACAACACGCATGCAACACCCGTATTGCAGATGGAAATTTTTGGCGACGGCCAAGGATCTACACGGTTTCATGCGGCTGATCAATCCACCCCCGCCCTGAATTGGATTGTTGACGTCCCCGCACTGGAAAAAAACCTCCGTGAAGCCGTAGGGTTTCAAAGCCGCATTGAAGTCGTCAAGTCTCCCCCACCTGCGGCTCTGACCGTCGTGTGCGAAGGTAAAGCCAGCCGGACGCGAGAAGAATTTGGCGTGGAATACACCACAACGCATTACCCCCAGTGGGCGCTGGCAGCTCGGGTTCAATGCGAAAAACCCCATGCGCAAACCGCACGCCAATGGTTTAACCAACACGACGGGCTGGGTGAAATTCTGGCGTTTCTCCCGATCGGCGGAGCCGCAGGAAACACCTGTGCTTTGGTGTGGTCTGTCAGTCCTGAACGCGTCAAGGCTTTACAAGGTTTTGAGTCATCCGAGTTTTTGCAAGCGCTGGGGGTGGCGAGTCACAACATGCTGGGTGAGATGCAGTTAATAGGCGAGCGCAATGTGTGGCCGCTGATGCACGCGTGTGCTGACCGTTGGTGCGGCATGGGCGTTCAAGGCAGCTGGGTTTTGGCTGGTGATGCCGCTCACGCCGTTCATCCATTGGCCGGTCAAGGTTTGAATTTGGGACTCGGAGACGTCGCAGACCTTGCCAGTCGAATCGACGCTCGGCAGTTTTGGCGCAATGTGGGTGATATGCGGCTGCTTCGCCCCTATGAGCGGGCACGCAAGGCGGAATTCACGCTGATAGGCTCTACCGGAGATGCGCTTCAGCAGATTTTTTATCCGAACCATCCTGCGATTCAAGCCCTTCGCAACTGGGGCCTCCAAGCCTTCGATTACAGCGGTCCGTTGAAATCATGGATTGCCAAACGCGCAATGGGTCATCACCATTAATTCAAATTTTTTTGGTTTCTCTCTTTTTGAAATTACCTATGCCAAGTCTGAATAAAGTCTTTTTTACTGCGCTCATTACTGCGCTGTGTTTTTGCTCGTTTGCGCAAGAATCTACGATTCGTAAAAACATCACCGAACGCATTCCGCAGCTCAAAGCCATTGATGAAGTCAATAAAACACCTATTCCTGGGATTTTTGAAATTCGCGTTAATGGAACTGAAATTTATTACACAGACGCCCAGGCCAATTATTTGATTGAGGGAAACTTGATCGATACACGGCAGAAACGCAACCTCACTGAAGCGCGTATTGAAAAACTGACCGCGGTGAAATTTGACACGCTGCCATTGAAAGATGCTTTTACGATCGTGCGAGGTAACGGGCAGCGCAAAGTAGCTGTCTTTGAGGATCCCAATTGTGGCTACTGTAAACGTTTTGAAAAAGACCTGCAAAAAGTAGACAACGTCACGGTTTACCTTTTTTTGTATCCCATTTTGGGGGCTGACTCCATGGAGAGGTCCAAAGCCATTTGGTGCGCCAAAGACCGTGGGATTGCTTGGCAAGATTGGATGTTACGCGACCAAATGGCGCCTAGCGCATCTTCGATGTGTGATGCCACCGCCTTAAACCGAAATGTGGAACTGGGGCGAAAGTACAAAATTAGCGGAACACCCACGTTGGTATTTATCGACGGCTCAAGGGTTCCAGGTGCCATTGACAGCAAAAAAATAGAGCAACTATTGACCGAAGCTGGCAAAGGCGGTTAACCATGGCGGTCGTTCACTACTGCATTGAAGCCGCAGACTTACACGCCCACCTCTGGCGCGTGAAGATGACGATTGATCATCCAGCGACCACACAAATTCTTTCTTTACCCGCATGGATACCGGGGAGCTATATGGTGCGCGAGTTTTCTAAGCATTTACAAAAACTCGAATGCAAACAAAGTCAGCGCAAACTCCAAGTCGAGCAACTGGACAAGGCGAGTTGGGCGGTGGCGTGTGATGGTCAGTCCGCCCTGGAAGTGAGCTACGAGGTTTATGCCTTAGACAACTCCGTGCGCAGCGCTTGGCTTGACAGTTCACGTGGTTTTTTCAATCCAACCAGCCTGTGCTTGATGGCACAAGGCCTTACGGATAAACCGCACACCTTGGAGCTATGCAAGCCTTCAAACTCCAAGCACTGGCGTGTGGCTACAGGTTTACCGTCGATTAAAACCGACAAGCAAGGCTTTGGTCTTTACGGTGCGCCTGACTACGATGCGCTCGCCGATTGCCCTGTTGAAATGGGCGAATTTTGGAGTGGTGAATTTTTAGCCTGTGGGGTTAAGCACCGCTTAGTAGTCGCCGGCGCTATGCCCTCCTTTGACAGTTCGCGCTTATTAAAAGATACACAAAGAATATGCGAAACACACTTGCAGTTTTGGCACCATGAGGGGCTAACTTCAAGTAAAAATTTGGCCTCAAAAACGCCATTTTCGAGTTATGTCTTTTTACTCAATGCTGTCGATGACAGCTATGGCGGCCTAGAGCACCGCAACTCTACAGCTTTGATCGCTGCCAGAAAAGACCTTCCCAGGGTCGGGGACACCAAAACCAGCGAGGGTTACATCACGCTTTTGGGGCTGATCAGTCACGAGTACTTTCACACGTGGAACGTGAAGCGCTTACGCCCTGTTGAATTTACACAGTACGACTACACACAAGAAAATTACACCCATTTACTTTGGTTTTTTGAAGGCTTCACCAGCTATTACGATGATTTGTTATTACGTCGCTCAGGATTGATCGACGACGCTGGCTATTTCAAACTGCTGACCAAAACGATGAACCAAGTTTTCCAGACCCCAGGTCGGTTGGTTCAGTCGGTGGCCCAAGCCAGCATGGATGCGTGGGTGAAGTATTACCGCCAAGACGAAAACACGCCCAATTCGACAGTCAGTTACTACACCAAAGGTGCATTGGTTGCGGCGTGTTTAGACCTCAGCCTTCGACAAAGCACGCCAGTGACACTGGACCACATCATGCGGGGACTGTGGGTGAGGTGCAAAGCTGGTCCCATGCAAGAAGAAGATCTTTTGGCGGTTTTACTAGAAAAAACGGGCCGGTCATGGCGTAAAGAAATAAGGTCGTGGGTTCACACCACCAAAGACTTACCCATCAAAGAATTGCTTGTGAAACAACAGCTCCAAGTTCTGGAAGAACCGGCTCAAATGGCGCAACGATTGGGAGTGCGAACTGTCGACTCCAACGGTGCAGTCCATATCAAAGTGGTGCTGCGCGGTGGAGCAGCAGAAGCAGCCGGGCTGTGTGCGGGGGATGAATGGGTAGGGATTGAATTGGGCAATCGAGCTGATGGGCAAGCATGGCGCATTAACAAAATAGAGGACCTTCTACCTCTTTTGGCTGACCAGCGGAAAATGACTACCATCGTCTCACGCGACAAACGCTTGTTACGCTTAGCGCTCACACTCCCACCCAAGACAAGCACCTTGCGCATCCACAGCGCCAACCGTAAAACAAACCCTGGCCAAGCCCCTTGGCTATAGTGGGCTAACGCATCACAACCCCCTTACACACCATGAACTACGAACTGATCACCACGCGCATCGAAGGCGAAAAGGTTGCTGTCATCACCTTAAATCGCCCCAAACAACTCAACGCCTTGAATGACGCTGTGATGGATGAGCTGGGGGATGCGCTGA
>SXSX01000027.1 GCA_005793295.1 Burkholderiales bacterium
GGCTTGGTCATCGAGTAGATACGAAAGATCGAATCCAATGCCATGGCTGAGCCCCGCTGCGGATCTTGTTGACCCAGGGCTTCATGGAACACGATGCTTCCTTTGCGAGCGACGAGCATCACAGCGCCAGGCAGACCCCCCGTTGCGATTTCTTGGCTAAAAACTTCCGCGATATGGCGAGTGCGTTTGGGATCAAAGCCCAAAGACGCAGGCGTTGCCTCAGGCAAAGCCAAGGGATTCGTTGGTGGGGTCTTCACTTAGGGTTTCCTTCTTTTTCTTGTAACAAGCGCCACATGACTTTGCCAGCGCCGCTTTTGGGTAATGCATCTAAAAATTCTACAGAGCGGGGAATTTTATAAACCGCCATGTGATCTCTGCACCAGTCCATGATGTCTTGTGCACTCACAGTTTCTTTGTGACTTTGTCGCAGCACCACAACGGCCTTAACAGACTCACCCCGGTAGCTGTCATGGGTGGCGATGATGCAGGCTTCTTGAATCGCTGGGTGTGCAAACATCAGCGCCTCGACTTCAGCAGGCCAGACTTTAAAGCCCGAAGCGTTAATCATGCGTTTAAGGCGGTCGGTTAAAAAGAAATACCCGTCTTCATCCATATGTCCTAAATCACCGGATCTAAAAAATCGCTGCCCCTCAATTTCCACAAAGACCTCGGCAGTGGCCTCTGGCCGCTTCCAATAGCCTTGAAAAATTTGAGGCCCGCTCATGATGATTTCGCCCTGCTCTCCCACCGGCATAGTCTTCAAGGTCTCAGGGTCCACTACCCGCGCACTTACGCCCATAAATGGAATACCCAAACATTGCTGCTTAGGCGCATCGGGCGGGTTGCTGTGGGATGGGGCCGCAGTCTCGGTTAAGCCATAGCCTTCGCAATACCGCAAACCAAATTGCTCCCATAAACGCTGCGCTACTGCCTGTGGCATGGCGGCACCGCCGCCGCCGATATAGACCAAACTAGAGAGGTCAAACTTTTCGAAACTGGGACTTGCCATGAGATCAATCACCATCGTCGGAATATTGGTCCAATGGGTGACTTTCCAATTCGCTATCAATGCACCTGCAAGCTCCCGGTCCCAGCGCGGCATCAAAATCATGGTGGCCGCGCAACAGATATTGGTGTGCATCAAGCTCACCATTCCGGTGATATGAAACATAGGTACCACCATCAAGGTGACGTTTTGCATGCTTCCATTTCCCCACATCCCGCTGGCCAATGCGTTGTGCATGATGCTGGAGTGCAAATGCATACAGCCTTTGGGCAAACCTGTCGTGCCACTCGTATAGGGCAACACTGCTAGGTCGTTGGAACCTACGTCAAGCACGGGCACCGGGGCGTTGCACTCCATGGCTTCAGACCAAGTGTGAACCTGTCCTCCTTGCAAAACTTGCAACGGGTGGCGGGTTAACAGCCAATCGGCCCAAGCAGCAGGGGGCACGTCGTCGCCCTGCTGTGGATCAAAACCATCGGTGAAGTGCGTGACGATAAGGTGACGAAGCCGTAAATCCGGGGCGAGGGCATCACTGGCATTGGATAATTCGTGGGCCAAATCCGACGTCGTGATGGCAACTTTCGCATCGGGGTCGGTAATGTAGTGCTTGAGTTCTTCTGCGCGGTTCATGGGATTGACCGGAACCACCACGGCATTGGCACGCAAGATACCAAAGTGCGCAATCACCAATTGCGGGCAATTTTGCATATTGAGCACCACCCGGTCGCCTTTTTGAACCCCCAATGCACCCAAATAGGCTGCAAACCGCTCGGCCTGGGCGTGCAATTGACCATAGGTAGTGCGCCTACCAAAAAATACCAAGGCTGCTTTATCTGGGTAGCGTCGGGCGTTGGTTTCTAAGTTGTCCCACAACGACGTGTTGGGTAACGTGATGCGGCGTGGCAAGCGACTTGGCCAAAAACGGTAATGCGCGGGTTGCTCAGAATCGGGAATTGGCATGGTTGCAGCAATAGTGTGGTTTGTGGGGATGCTAGCGAGGAAAACACCTAAGATTCATATGATTATTCATTTTTAGCATAAAGTCCAAGCGTAAACCCCGATAATCTAAGCCAATCGGATGCATTACAGTACACGTCTTGCCGCTTGGCATCTTCGATACCACTTTTTTAATGGAGCAACGATTATGAAATTTACCCAATTGAAAACAGCTGCCGCCTTGGTTGCTGTTATAGGTGCCGTACTAGCCGCTCCCGCTCACGCTGGTAAAACACTCGACGGCATCAAAGCCCGCGGCCAAGTGATTTGTGGCGTCAATACCGGCTTGGCTGGTTTTGGTGCAGCCGACTCGAATGGCAAATGGTCTGGAATGGATGTGGATATGTGCCGCGCCATGGCTGCCGCTGTTTTGGGCGATGGCGAAAAAGTGAAATACGTTCCCCTCAATGCACAGCAACGTTTTGCTGCACTGCAGTCTGGCGAAGTCGACGTTCTCGCTCGTAACACTACGTTTAGCTTGACTCGCGACGCATCGCTTGGACTGCACATGACCGCTGTGACCTATTACGACGGTCAAGGTTTTATGGTCCCAGTTAAAAGCAAAATTAAAAGCGCTAAACAACTTAAAGGCCAAACCGTTTGCGTTCAATCTGGAACGACAACCGAGAAAAACCTGACCGATTTCTCCAAAGCGAACGCTTTGAATATCAAACCGATCGTGTTTGAAAAATTAGAAGCAGCTGAAGGCGCCTACTTCTCTGGTCGTTGCGTTTCTTACACCACAGACGCATCCGGCTTGGCGTCTACCCGCAACAAGGTTGCTAAAAACACAGCAGAGCACGTGATTCTTCCTGACCTCATTTCCAAAGAACCGCTCGGACCGATGGTTCGCCGCGGTGATGACGAGTGGTTTGCGATTGTGAAATGGGTGGTTTACGGATTGTTAGAAGCTGAAGAGTATGGTATTACCCAAGCCAATGTTGACGATCTCAAAGTCACAAGCAAAGACCCCATCATTGGTCGTATCTTGGGTGCTACTGAAGACACCGGCAAACTCTTGGGCTTAGACAAAGAGTGGATGGCGCGCGCAGTTAAAACTACAGGCAACTATGGTGAAATTTTTGAGCGTAATGTGGGTCCAAAATCTCCGATCATGTTGCCCCGTGGTTTGAACAACCTGTGGAACAAAGGCGGGATTCAGTACGCTCCCCCGATTCGTTAATTGAATCCTGCGAGGCGCATTCAAAGTGCGCATCGCATCCAAGGGCAGACGCGCTTCATAGGGTCTGCCCTTTTTCATTATTGAACTGAAAACTTCATTTTTCTTATGGCAACTCCCAAGGCCCCCCCTTCACGCACTTGGTCGTGGCGCAGTCAAGCTTTTCGCGGGCTGATGTACCAAGTCATTACTATTGCCATCATCGTTGGAGTGGTGGGATGGCTGGTGCACAACACGGTCGTGAATATGCGCATCCGTGGCATCCAAAGTGGATTTGATTTTTTATTAGGAAGCGCCGGCTTTGATATCGGCGAGAGTCTGATCGTATTTGATTCGGGCGAGGCCTATTGGCGTGCGTACTTGGTGGGCTTTATCAATACTCTGCGCGTTGCCGTCTTGGGCATTATTCTGACGACCATTTTAGGTACGATCATTGGTGTAGGCAGATTTTCGCGCAACGCACTGATTCGTGGACTGTGCCAAGTCTATGTTGAGTTTTTCCGAAATATCCCAGTACTTCTTCAGCTGCTCATGTGGTATCTCATGTTTACGGAAGTACTCCCCGCTTCATCGGAGCCTTTGGTTCTTGGTCCGCTGTTTTTGAGCAAGGGCGGCTTGAATTTTCCAATTCCGATTTGGGCAACGGGCCATGCAGTGGCGGCCTGGGGCTTACTGATCGGCTTGGTAGTGGCTTGGGTTTACCGTCGCTATGCACAAAAAACGTTTGAGCAAACTGGTGTTGCTAAAAGTATGTTTTGGACCCCGTTGCTTATCGCAATGTTATGTGGCGTATTGGGATGGTTGCTCGGTGGTGCACCGACCGCTTTGGATCTGCCTATCCAGGGCGAATTCGCGATTGAAAATGGAGGAGCTTTAACTCCAGAATTTTTGTCCGTCCTTTTGGGATTGACGATTTATACGGCAGCCTTTGTCGCAGAGGTCGTTCGCGGTGGGATTCAGTCCGTCGCTCAAGGGCAATCGGAAGCTGCTGCTGCATTGGGTTTGCGCAAAGGACTCTCCATGCGTTTGGTGCAGTTACCCCAAGCCCTTCGCGTCATTATTCCGCCCGTCACTAATCAGTTTTTGAACCTCACCAAAAACTCTTCTTTAGCCGTCGCTATTGGCTACCCCGATGTCGTCTCTATTTCCAACACAGCGATTAACCAAACGGGCCGCGCAGTCGAATGTATTGCCATCATCATGGTGGTGTACTTGAGCACTTCCTTGTTCACGTCGCTGCTGATGAATTGGTACAACCAACGCGCCGCCATTCTTGAGCGTTAAAGCGGAGTCGCATAAAAATATGACTGCTATTACTTATCAACCGATTAAAGCCCGACACGCACCGATCAACACGGAAGGTCTTATCGCTTGGTTGCGGTTGAACCTGTTTGGCGATTGGAAAACCGCCTTAGGCACTGTCTTGATTGGAGCTTTGCTCTTATCTGTGATGCCGCAATTTATTGACTGGGCCTTGGTCAGAGCCGTTTGGGTTGCGAATTATGACGTTTGCCACGCTGAAGGGGCTGGCGCTTGCTGGGGCGTGGTGTCCGAAAAATACCGCATTATTTTGCTAGGCCGCTATCCCTTTGAAGAACAATGGCGTCCGATCAGCTCCACCGCCCTCCTCTTGGGTTTGGTCGTGGTGAGTTGCATGCGTACTTTTTGGCGTTCTGGCTTGGCTTTGCTGTGGGTTGCTGTGCTGGCCTATTTCTTTACGATCATGCACGGCGGTGTTCTAGGCTTGAGTGTGGTCGACACCGATCGCTGGGGCGGCCTCCCGCTGACGATCATGTTGTCAACTTTGTGTATGGGCATGGCTTTTCCTATTGCCTTGGTGGTCGCCCTCGGACGACGCTCCAACCTACCAGCGATTCGCAGTGTCTGCACGGTGTATGTCGAGTTGGTGCGCGGCGTTCCTTTGATATCCGTGTTGTTCATGGCATCGTTTATGTTCCCTTTGCTTATGCCGCAAGGCGTCAGTATTGATGTGCTGGTGCGCGTTGTCGCTGGGATTACTTTGTTTGCTGCGGCCTATATGGCCGAGGTGATCCGCGGTGGTTTACAGGCACTACCTAAGGGGCAAGTTGAAGCGGCTGCCACATTAGGATTGTCCTACTGGCAAACCCAGCGCCTGATCGTATTGCCCCAGGCCTTGGCCGCCGTGGTTCCCGGCATCATGAACAACTTCATCTCTACTTTTAAAGATACCTCTTTGGTCACCATTGTGAGTTTGTACGAACTCACGGGGGCAATGAGTTTGGCGCTGAACGGGGATTCCGACTGGCGGCCTTTCAAAATTGAGTGCTATCTCTTTATTGCAGTTATTTACTTTATCTTTTGCTTCGCCATGTCGCGCTACAGCATGTGGATTGAGAAACAAGTCAATAAAAGCCGTTTGCGTTAATTAACCAAACTTCATTTCGCTAGGAATTTTTTATGTCTGA
>SXSX01000028.1 GCA_005793295.1 Burkholderiales bacterium
CGATACCCCGGGCCACAAAGACTTTTCAGAAGACACCTACCGCGTACTCACCGCGGTAGACGCAGCACTGATGGTGATTGACGCTGCCAATGGCGTAGAAGCGCAAACCCGCCGCCTGATTGAAGTGTGCCGACAGCGCGACACCCCCATCATCACCTTTGTCAACAAAATGGACCGCGAAGTGCGCGAGCCCTTGGATATTTTGGATGAGATTGAGCGCGAACTTGGGATGCCTTGTGTGCCCATGACGTGGCCGGTCGGCCAAGGTAAGGCCTTTGGCGGCATCATCAATTTACGCACGCAGGCCATGACCGTGTTCGAGAGCGGAAGCGAGCGCCGCCCACAGGACTTTGATGCCGTTGCCTTGAACGATGCCGACGTTTTGGCCCAGCGTTTTGGCCACGAATGGACCAGTGCGATCGACAGCATGGAATTGGCCACGGGCGCTTCGCCTGCGTGGGGCCATGCCGCTTTTTTGGCGGGCAAGCAAACGCCGGTATTTTTTGGTTCTGGTGTGAATAATTTTGGAGTGATGGAAGTCCTTGACGCCTTGGTCGATTTAGCGCCCAGCCCGCAGTCGAGAACCAGCACCACCCTGGTCAACCGCCAGCCGGTGGTGAAAGAGGTGCAGCCCGAAGACCCTGCTTTCAGTGGCGTGGTGTTCAAAGTCCAAGCCAATATGGATGCCAACCACCGTGATCGCATTGCCTTTGTGCGCATGGCCTCCGGCAAATACACGCCAGGCATGAAACTCAAAGTCATGCGCACTGCCAAAGAACTTCGCCCGACCAGCGTAGTGACTTTCATGAGCCAGCGCCGCGAGGCAGTGGAAGAAGCCTATGCAGGCGATATCGTGGGTTTTACCACCCACGGTGGTGTTCAATTGGGCGACACCATTACCGACGGAATCGTGAATTTGCAGTACACAGGTTTGCCGTTTTTTGCCCCTGAACTTTTTATGACGGTGGTGCTTAAAAACCCGCTGCGCACCAAACAACTTCAACAAGGTTTGGCGCAGTTAGGCGAAGAGGGAGCCATCCAAGTGTTCAAGCCCGAGATGGGCGGCAATATGCTCTTGGGCGCCATCGGTCAGTTGCAGTTCGAAGTGGTGCAACACCGTTTGAAGGGCGAGTACGACGCTGACATTCGTTTAGAAGGAAGCCAGTACACCGGCGCCCGCTGGATTACGGCAGGCACGCCGGCAGAACTGCGTGATTTTGTACACGCCTATCCCCAACGCATGGCGCGCGATGCGGCGGATACCTTGGCCTATTTGTGCACCTCGCCGTATGACGTTCGTTTGGCGCAGGAGCGGTTTCCAAAAATCCACTTCCACCCGCTGCGCGAACACGCCGGTTTGTCCTTAGGCAGCGCGGGCTAAGACCGATTTAAGCGCCACACCGGTGTGTGTTTTAAGGCGCACCACGTTTTCTGGCGTGGCTGCGGCTACCACCGTGCCTCCTGCGGTTCCACCATCGGGACCGAGGTCAATCACCCAGTCGGCTTCACTAATCACATCCAAGTCGTGCTCAATCACCACGACGCTGTGACCGCCTTGCACCAAGCGGTGCAAGACGCCAATGAGTTTCTCCACATCGGCCATGTGCAGGCCGACTGTTGGTTCGTCGAGAACATAAAGCGTATGCGGAACTTTTTGGCCTCGGCGGGTAATGTCATCGCGTACCTTGCTTAACTCGGTCACCAGTTTGATACGCTGGGCTTCTCCACCGCTCAAGGTGGGCGAGGGTTGTCCCAGCGTGAGGTAGCCCAGTCCTACGTCTTTCAATAGTTTGAGCGGGTGGGCAATCACGGGCATGGCGGCAAAAAATTCCACCGCCTCATCGACTTCCATTTGCAGCACATCACCAATGCTTTTCCCACGCCAAGTCACTGCCAACGTTTCGGGGTTAAAGCGCGCGCCTTTGCAGGTTTCGCACAGAACTTTCACGTCGGGTAAAAAGCTCATGCCGATGGTGCGAATGCCTTGGCCTTCGCAACCTGGGCAACGCCCTTCGCCCGTGTTAAAGCTAAACCGGTTGGCGGCGTAGCCGCGGGCTTTGGCCTCCAAGGTATCGGCAAAAAGTTTGCGGATGGTGTCCCAAAAACCGATGTAGGTCGCAGGGCAACTGCGCGGTGTTTTGCCAATCGGGGTTTGATCGACTTCCAACACCCTATCAATGCTCTCAAAACCGGTGACTTTTTCGCAGCCGACTAAGGTCGGATGGTGACCGGCGTCTTGCGCCTCTCGCCCCGCTTTGGTCGAGCGCTGCTGGACCAAAGCCTGTACGTTGGCAAGCAACACATCGCGTGCCAGCGTCGATTTACCCGAGCCGCTGACCCCAGTCACAGCGACTAAGCGCTTGAGTGGAACCGCCGCGGTGACCGATTGCAAGTTGTGCAACGTGGCTTTATGAACGGTTAACCATTGCAGTGCTTCTGCATCGGGTGCGTGTGCTTCAACCCCACGGCGTGCTTGCAAAGGATGGCGCATGGCGTGCAAGAGGTAACGCCCCGTTTGGGAATTCGGCGCATTTTGAATGTCTTGTACGCTGCCTTCGGCAACCAAATGGCCGCCGCGTTTGCCGGCGCTTGGACCAATGTCAATGATGTGGTCGGCGTGGCGAATCGTGTCTTCGTCATGCTCAACCACCACCAGGGTATTGCCTTTGTCACTCAAACTTTTCAAAGCCCCCAGCAAAATTTTATTGTCCCGCGCGTGCAGTCCAATGGTCGGCTCGTCAAGCACATAACACACCCCCTGCAAGTTGCTGCCCAATTGGGCCGCCAAGCGAATTCGCTGGGCTTCACCACCACTCAAGGTCGGGGCGCCACGGTCAAGGGTTAAGTAGCCCAATCCAACTTCTTCTAAAAACGCCAGCCGGCTGCGAATCTCAGGAATCAAATCGCGCGCAATGTCCGCTTCGCGTTGGCTGAGTCTGCCTTGGACTTGCAGCGTTTCAATCCAGGCTCGCACATCAGTAACGCTGAGCGCCGCGATATCGGTGATGCTCACGCCGTTAAAGCGAACCGCGCGGGCGGTGGCGTTCAAACGGGTGCCTTGGCAACTTGGGCAGGCGGTGTCAGCTAGGTCCTCTACATCGGCTTCTGCAAAAGTGTGCTCGCGTCCGCCGTTGTCTTCCCGAACCGAATCATCAAATACTTTGCGTTGCTCTTTATTTAAGGCCACACCCGTGCCTACGCAGTCAGCACACCAGCCGTGTTTGCTGTTGTAACTGAACAAGCGCGGATCCAGCTCAGCGTACGAGGTGGAACACACCGGGCAGGCCCGTTTGGTGGAAAAAACTTCACATCGGCCGATCCCCAACGTGCTTGTGCCCGCTGTCATTGCTTCGCGTAGCCCGTCCATCGCGCTCATAACCTGCACCACGCCTTTGCCGTGGGTGAGTGCGGTCGCCAAGGCTTGGCGCAGTTCAGTTTCCTGTGCAGGGTTGACGTCTAGGCTGGCAACGGGAAGTTCAATATGGTGTTCTTTAAAGCGGTCAATCCGTGCGAAGCCCTGTGTCGGGACAAACGCGCCGTCAATACGCAAATGGGTGTAACCGCGCGGACGGGCCCAGTCGGCGAGCTCGGTGTAAACACCTTTGCGCCCGATGACCAAGGGCGCGAGCAGTCCAATATGCTGACCCTTGAAATTTTTAAGCAATTGGGCTGCAATGCTGTCAGCCGATTGGGGGGCGACAGCTGCACCATCTTTGGTGCAGTGTTGGGTTCCAAGTTTCACGTAAAGCAAACGCAAAAAATGCCAAACCTCGGTCGTCGTTCCTACGGTCGATTTGCGACCACCGCGGGAGAGCCGCTGTTCAATCGCAACCGTCGGCGGAATGCCATAGACAGCGTCGACTTCCGGTCGACCTGCGGGCTGCACGATGGACCGCGCGTAGGCATTCAAACTTTCCAAATAGCGCCGCTGTCCTTCGTTAAACAAAATATCAAACGCCAAGGTGGACTTACCCGAACCGCTCACGCCGGTCACAACGCTGAATTTCCCGCGCGGAATGTTGACGCTCAACGATTTCAGATTGTGTTCTTTCGCATTAACAATGCGAATGGAATTGGAAACTTCGAGAAGAGCCAAGGCAGGGGCTGGGGTTGCGCCGGGCGCCTCATACGCAAGCGCCAAATCGGCGCCCAGCGCAACCCCAGCCCCTGCCTTCGCAGCGAGCGTGTACTTTTCCGCGTCAGAAAACTCCTGAACTTCGTGAACCACCCCCATGGCTGCTGCGTAATCGCGCAGGGCTTTGCCGGTGTGGCTGGTGGGGTGCAACAAAACTGTCTCGGGCGTGCCGACGGTGACGACTTCACCGCC
>SXSX01000029.1 GCA_005793295.1 Burkholderiales bacterium
TCGCGGTCAAAAGGAACCAAGCCATCGAACTGCCCTGCTTTGATCTGAGCCACCACACGTTCAAGCACAGGTACAGCCTCAGCACTGCTCGGCGCTTGACCTGACTGACCGGACATCGACGTTGCAAATACAACGGTCCATACCACACCCAAGTCCTGTGACTCTTTGACCAATTGCGCCATGCCAGTGATTTCGTCCGGCGTTTTATCTACACACGCCACAGGCACCAATGCACCCCCTCGTCCCGCAACAAACTGGGCATGTTGCTCTGGTGAACTGTCTTCAGGGAGTTCTGCTTTTGTGAAAACGAACAACAGCCGTTGGGCTTGGGTTTGTGTCCGTGACGCTGACAGTAAATCTTTCATCGTGGCAATATTCATCAGGCAACCTTTGCGTGTACTTGTAACGGTGCGTATGCATCGTCTATCTCATTAAACAGTGGCTCGGACAAATGTTCTGCATACGGGCCATCCCCACTGTGCGACGACTTCGAAGCTGGAACAAATTGTCCACTTTTGACATCGAAGACATGAACCTCTCCCTCTTCAATCACATAGTGCCAGCCATGCAGCGTCATGGCTTTGGCTTCCACCTGCTCTCGTACCATGGGATAACCCATCAGACGCTCTAGCTGCAACACTACCGCACGCTGCTCTGATCGGCGCAACGCTTCAGGCGTCATTTGAACCGGTAAGGCCGCATCACGGCCCAAATCCAACCAAGCTTTAAGGTTTTTTGCCTGCGGCGCTTGCTCCTCGTACAAGGCGCGGATACCGCCGCAATGGCTGTGGCCACAAACCACGATGCGTGAAACTTTCAGGTTTAAAACTGCAAACTCAATGGCAGCCGAAGTCCCGTGAAATCCAGCTGAACCATCGTAGGGCGGAACAAAAGCACCCACGTTGCGCACCATAAATAACTCACCCGGTCCGGCTCCGGTCAACAAATAAGGTACCAAACGGGAATCCGAGCAACCGATGAACAAAATGCTGGGGTGCTGCCCTTCCTTCACTAGGTTTTCAAACTGGGCTTGTACGCCTGGAAATGTATCGTTATGAAAATGGCGTAAACGCTCAAGCAGCGGATCGGGCACGCAGATCTTTTCTATTGAACCAAAGGAGACTGCGCAGTCTCTAAAACAACGCCAACGATCTGCGCCTGCGCCGCCAACACCGAGAGGTACTGGCGCAAAGCTGCGACAAAAGTGTTTTGCCGCAAGGCCATGGCGACAGCGCCTTGAACGGCCTCAAAACTTTGCACCATGCCTGCCTCACGCTGTAAAACTTCAACCACATGCAAACCAAAACGGCTGTGTACCAAGCGAGGCAGCACACCCACATCGCTCTGGCCAAAGAGTTCTTTGCCAAACTCGGGGGCGCAGTCGGAGGCTGTCAGCCACCCGAGGTCTCCCCCGGCAGCTCCGCTTGGGCAATTGGAGAGTGTGCTTGCAGCGTTTGCAAAAACGTCTTGGGCTGATTTGCCGTCATGGCACCGTACGTCCAACAAAGTTGTTTCAGCGCGATTTCGCAATGCAACGAGATCGACACCAGGAGTCACCGCAAACAAAATATGGCGAACCCGCACTCTCTCACCAGCGCTATAGCCGGCAAGGTGTGCGTTGTAGTGCCGCTGGCAAGCCTCATGCGATGGCTCAGGAATCGCCAAGTTCGCATCCAGTAGCTCTTCAATCGCTTGGGATGCTGCTTCACTCAGAACCCCATCGCTGCTCGCTTCATCATCGTTCGCTAAAAAACCCTGTGAAACTGCCGCTTGACGTAGCAACTCGGAGCATGCGCGTTGGCGTAAATCATCTTCCGACAAAAACGCGTCGCAACCATGCAAAGCAACCCCGTTAACGCGCGCAATCTGCGGCTCCAAAATGTGAATGTTTGACACCGTGATTTCCCTTTAGACACCCGCGCCAGGATGGCGGGGAGCGTTATGGCCTGCGGGCACGATTAAGCGACGCGAACGAACCACTTGGTAGGGGCGCACCAAGTAAGCGACTGTTCCAAAGCCGCTCCATACATGTACCAATCGCGTAAAAGGGAAGATAAAAAAGATACTCATGCCGAGAAACATGTGTAACTTGAATATCACGCCTGCCTGGGCGAGCATCTCTGGAGCGCCAGCTTGAAAAGTCACGATGGCTTGCGCCCAGCCAGCGAGCTTCATCATCATGCTGCCGTCTAAATGTTGCGCAGACAAGGGAATCGTCGCCAACCCCAAAGCCAACTGCAACCAAAGCAGCACCAAAAGAACAATATCGCTGGCTTTCGAGTTGATGCGAATGCGCGGCTCAAACAAGCGGCGGTGCAACAGGACGCTGACTCCGATAAATCCTAAAACGCCCGCAATGCCGCCGCTGACCATCGCCATCATCTGTTTCGATCCAGCATCAAGAAAATGTTCATACAAAAAATGGGGCGTCAACATACCAAACAGGTGGCCAAAAAATAAAAACAAAACACCAACATGAAACAAATTGCTACCGATGCGAAGTTGCCCAGCCTTTAGGAGTTGCGATGAGTCGCTTTTCCATGTGTATTGGTCACGGTCAAAGCGAATCAAACTGCCGACCAAAAAAACGGTGAAGGCGATGTAGGGATACACGCCAAAAAGAAAATAATTTAGTGCGTTCATACAGAAGCTCCGGTCGCGGTGGGGACTTTTTTAACAAAGTGCATAGGTTGGGCTTGTTCTGGTTTGGTTTGACCTTTCACAGAACAACCATCAAAAACGACGGGCTCTTCCCAGGCCGTGTCCAGGGGTTCGTCAGGCGCAACTTTCACAGCATGGGCTTTTTCGCCAGCAAGCTCTATCAATGCGCCAAGAATGCTTGCGTAGGGGGTACTGCGCTGCTGAAGTGCGTTAAATATCGCATTAAAGATATGCGCCATTTCAGCCAAAAATGCACGCGCTTCCAAAGGAGGCTGGGTCGATACAAATTGCAAAACTACTGGTAGATAGTCTGGCATTTCATCAGGGGTGAGGAACAAACCCGCCTTTTCATAGGTCTGAGCCAAATCAATCATGGCGGGTCCGCGGTCCCGGGAATCTCCATGCACATGCTCAAACAAATGGAGTGACGTCGCGCGTCCTCGATCAAAGAGTTCCACATACTGGGCTTCAATGTTCAATACATCCGAACCGCCCAATGTCGCAATTAAAACGTCTAACTCTTTCAATCGGTCTGGTGCAATTGCGCACTCTTGGTGCAGCGCAGTTCGCATCTCGCTTAAGTGGGCTCGCAGAGTGGCGTCGGGGTAGGACAGTAAATGGGCCAACACCTTGAGACTCAGGGATGCGGCTGGTGGTTTGGAAAATGCCATGGCTTATACCTCCGCCTTGATGGGAATGGTGCGCTTCTTCGTTCCGCCGAACAAACTAATTTCACTGCTGCCGTCGGAACAGCCGTTGCCAAACGAAAAGCCGCAACCTCCCCGCATATCAAAGGTGTTCTCTGCGTATTCA
>SXSX01000030.1 GCA_005793295.1 Burkholderiales bacterium
ACAGTAACTGCAAGCGCTGCTGCGATCAAAGTAGGTTTGGTGCGCCGAAACAAAGAAAAAAAGCCGTGGTTCATAGTAAGCCTCATAACGTTTCAAAAAATCCAGGTGGACGCATGAAACGAAAGAGCCCCCAGAACGCACGGCATCTCTTCCCCATCACACTTCCTACGCTGGCATGACCCAGATCAGGTTCATGGGGTATTTCTCAGTCCTGCTAACGCAAGACACCCCCGGTGAAGGCGTGATCATAGCCTAATGCCAAGCTCAAAAAAAGTTTCGCGTTTATCGACTTACTTCGCTTGTAGACTCAGCTAAGCACCCCATATAAAAGTCCATGACTACTGAACGCCCCAAATCTCAAAGCCCTAAATCGCTCTCAGGCCTCATGCCTTTCTTAAAACCCTACCGGGGGCGAATTGGTTTAGCGCTTTTGTTTTTAGTCTTGGCTGCCGCAGCCACCCTGGCTTTCCCACTCGCGCTACGCAGCTTGATAGACGGCGGCTTGGTACAAAACGACAAGGGCGCGCAGATGATGGCCATGCAAGAACACTTTGTTCTGCTCTTTGGGGTGGCTACCGCTTTGGGTCTTTTTTCAGCAGCACGTTTTTACATGGTGAGCTGGTTGGGCGAGCGCGTCACAGCGGACTTACGTACTGCGGTTTACCAACACGTGATGCACCAAAGCCCTGAGTTTTTTGAAACGACACAAACCGGCGAAGTTCTCTCGCGCCTGTCTGCTGACACTACGCTGGTTCAAACCGTCGTCGGCTCCTCCTTAAGCATGGGTTTACGCAACGCAGTCATGGGATTGGGTGCATTGGGTGTTTTGGTGTGGACAAACCCCTTGGTGATGTTGCAGGTTTTGGTGGTGTTGGTCCTCATTGTTTTGCCAAGCCTTTGGTTTGGGCGCCGGGTTCGTAAACTTTCTCGCGCCAGCCAAGACCGCATTGCTGACTCCAGCGCCATTGCCGCCGAAGTATTGAATGCGATTCCGGTCGTCCAAAGCTATACCGCCGAGGACCGGGAGTCAGCGCGTTTTACCGTTTCGACCGACAACGCCTTTGACACCGCAGTGCGTCGAAGTCTCGCCCGCTCAGTCTTGGTAGCGTTCATCATCATTGCGACGTCGGCCGCATTACTTTGGGGCTTATACCAAGGAACCCAAGCCGTTGTCGCTGGCCGCATCAGCGCGGGAGATTTGGGTCAAACCGTGGTTTACGTGATTATTTTGGCCAGTGCCTTTGCTGTTTTAGGCGAAGTCTATGGCGACCTGCTTCGCGCAGCAGGTGCGACCGAACGGTTAATGGAACTTCTGAACACCCGCTCTCCCATTAGCTCACCCGCAAATCCTCGTGTGGCCACCATGCCAGTCGCTGGTAGCGCGGTCGAGTTTGACAGTCTCGCGTTCAACTACCCCTCGCGCCCTTTGCAACAGGCGCTCGAAAATTTCAGTTTGAAAATTCAACCGGGACAAACCGTTGCCATTGTGGGCCCTAGCGGTGCAGGTAAAAGTACGGTGTTTCAACTCTTGCTGCGTTTTTACGATGCGCAATCGGGTCATATCGTTTTAGACGGTGTGCAGACACAGGCCATGTCCTTGAATGCGCTTCGCCAACGCATTGGCATCGTCCCCCAAGACGCGGTTATTTTTTCAAGCAGTGCGCTGGAAAATATTCGCTACGGAAAGCCTGAAGCGACCGATATGGAGGTCAAAGCCGCAGCAAAAGCCGCTTTTGCACACGAATTCATTACGGCCCTTCCAGAAGGCTACGAAACGTTTTTAGGTGAACGCGGATTGCGCTTGTCCGGCGGTCAACGCCAACGCATTGCAATTGCCCGCGCCATGTTGAAAAATCCACCGCTGCTTTTACTCGATGAAGCGACCAGCGCCCTTGACGCAGAGAGTGAGCGCATGGTTCAAGCAGCTCTTGACTCTGCCATGCGTGATCGAACTACCATTGTGATTGCCCATCGCCTTGCCACCGTTCAAAAAGCCGATGTGATTGTGGTCCTAGACCACGGAAAACTCGTCGAACAAGGGACCCATGCTGAATTGGTAGCGCGTGGCGGGGTTTATGCCGGACTGGCGGCGTTGCAGTTTAATGCTTAGTTCCAAGCTCGGCACTATGCTTAATTGGGCTCCCATTTTCATGGTTATCCATTTTTTGCATAGTTAAGAAACGAGTTGGCCTTGGACAACTAAGAAAGGCAAGACTACATTGCAGGCACTTTAACTAATACCTCAGGTGCCTTTATGTCTCACGCTGTTCCGAGTTATTTGCAAGCCGACCACCTTGGACCATGGGGGGTTTATTTACAACAGGTCGACCGGGTCATCCCCTACCTAGGTCATCTCGCGCGGTGGGCAGAAACTTTAAAGCGTCCCAAGCGGGCCTTGATTGTGGATGTACCGATCCAAATGGACGACGGCACGGTTGCACATTTCGAAGGCTACCGGGTCCAGCACAACACGTCGCGCGGACCGGGCAAAGGCGGAGTACGCTTTCACCAAGACGTTACGCTGTCAGAAGTGATGGCGCTCTCGGCTTGGATGTCTATTAAGAATGCAGCAGTCAACGTTCCCTACGGTGGCGCTAAGGGTGGCATCCGTGTGAATCCTAAAAACCTATCGATCGGCGAACTCGAGCGCATGACGAGACGCTACACCAGTGAGATTGGAATCATCATTGGCCCCACCAAAGACATTCCTGCGCCTGACGTGAATACCAATGAGCAAACGATGGCTTGGATGATGGACACTTATTCCATGAACGAAGGCGCCACAGCCACCGGTGTAGTCACCGGTAAACCAATTGACTTGGGTGGATCGCTCGGACGTCGGGAAGCAACAGGACGGGGCGTATATACCGTGGGGGTAGAGGCAGCCAAGCACGTCGGGTTAGATATTGGCAGTTCAAAAATCGCGGTGCAGGGCTTTGGCAATGTAGGCGGTATTGCTGCCAAACTTTTTTCGCAAGCAGGGGCCAAGATCGTCGCAGTTCAAGACCATGGTGGAACCGTTGCCAAAGCATCGGGCCTCGATGTCAACGCGCTTCTATTGCATGTTGCGAATACGGGGAGCGTGGCCGGCTTCGCTTTAGCAGATGTGTTACCGGACGAGGACTTCTGGGGGATTGCGTGTGATATTTTGATACCCGCTGCACTGGAGCAACAGATCACCGAGACCAACGCCCATCGTATTCAAGCCCGCATGGTGATTGAAGGTGCCAATGGGCCCACCACGCCGCAGGCCGATGATATTTTGCAAGACCGAGGTATCTTAGTGGTTCCAGACGTCATCGCCAACGCAGGCGGTGTCACGGTGAGTTACTTTGAATGGGTAC
>SXSX01000031.1 GCA_005793295.1 Burkholderiales bacterium
AACTGGTCACGCAGCTTGGCAATGTCACGCTTGAAAGTGGCCTCCGATATCTCAAGCGTGGTCATGACCTCTGAGCGACTGACAACCCTGCGCCCGGCAAAGAGATCTTTGTATCGGTACAGGCGAACGATTTCACTCATGGTGTGGACTTTTTAGATTTATTTTTGTTTTTAAGAATGTTATCAGGGTCAGAGGGCCGCCCCCTGCCTTCTACGGCTTTTTTTCTTAAGAAGGCGGGTGACATATGGGCAGTTTCATCTTGAAAATACACCGACTCAGATGCTGATACCAAACGGTGTGAAAGCTTTGCGGAAGAAAATAGGACTTCTTTAGAGAGCATTTCTACATCTTCCTCGGCCAATATCCGAAGTTGAGCAAGTTTGTCTGCCAGCCAAGGCTCGTGGCCAAAGCGGCTTTGGAGCTCGTCCATTAGCCGTTTCATGGCTTTGGTATCACCAGCTTTTGCAAACTGGCGTAGTTTTTGGCTGTCCCTTGCGAATTCGAGTTCTAGGGTTCGACGCACCACGAGGGCGTCTTTAGGGAGCGCTTGGTAGCTCGCATCGTCCAACACAGGCAACGTGAGAATTTTCACAAGTGGGGTGATGGCTTGTCCGTCCATGTCTTTGGCGGTCAAAGTCACTGCCATGCAGTCCCGCAGGGTTCCCTCTGCCCCCGGGCTGATGTGAAGACGCAGCATGACCCAGGCTTCCGAGCCAAAGGCCAAGTCGTTTAATCGCACGCTGGAGTCCGCATTGGTATGAACCAAGCCCACCGGCTCAATGATCACGCCGCTTGCAGGAACAAAGCGCACATCGAGTTGGCGCAGGGTTAAGGCTTGTAAAAGGGAGAATTCCTCGTCAAAGCTATCGAACAAATCGGCTGCGGTTTGGCCGTAGTACTGCTGGCCGCCGCCAGCGACTGCCATGGCGCTCATCAGGTTTTCATTAAACCCACGGCCAAGGCCCACCGTGGTGGTGCTCACGCCTTTAGCCAACCATTTGCGGCAGTGCCCTTCAATCTTCTCTATGTTCTGTAGGCCATGATTGGCCTGTCCGTCCGAGAGCAATATCACCCGGGAAATGGCGTTGGCGTTACCACCTTCAAGTTGATCAGCGCCCTCTTGCCAGCCACCAAAGAGGTTGGTGCTTCCGCCGCTTTCAACCCCATCAATGATTCGCGCGATTTCGCTAGCGGAAACACCAGAGCGCAGAGGCACCAAGGTTTCGATGTCGTCGTCATACACCACCAAAGCCAGGCTGTCGTCCTTTGTTAGGCGCTCGGCAATAAATTGCACACAAGCCAAAGCCTCAGTGAGGGGTTCTCCATTCATGCTGCCTGAGCGGTCCACCACCAAAGCCAGGCGCTTGGGTGTAACTTGAGGCGCTTTATCGCCTGTCGATTGGGAAGGCCGTTCGCTTGGCGCTTGTACACGCACCAACACTTCTATGGTGGAACCAAGACAGGACACGGCGGTTTTGATAGGTGTCAAAACCAAGGTAGCGGGCTCAGAGGAATTGCTGGGGCCAGGGGTGGGATAGATTGAAGTCATATAAATCTCCTAAGGGTTAAAACTCGTCCCAGTTCCCAATCGCCTCCATCTCTACCTTGTCTTGCGGACAGATAGGCGGGCCAAAGGCGAGGAACTTTTTAAGCATCGGAACTTGGTAGCCGCAGGTCTTGCACTGCGCCCGTGGGCGGTTGCGGATAACTAATCTCTTACTTGGGACATGGAGCTGGGCGTGGGGATACGGTCCAAGCTGCTGGGCCAGCGCCAGCAACTTGGGCAGGAGATCGGCTCCGGCCCCGGCACTACGCATGGGACCTTTGAGCCCAAGGCTTAGCGCAATTTTTTTAAACTCTTTGCCGTGCTTATGCTTGCAGTCATCCACGGCGTGCACCAGCTCATGCACCAAGGTATCGAGCACCGCCACGGGATCCACCAAAGCGGGCGAGATAAAGATTTGATTGACCTGGGCGTCACTGCTGCCAGTGCTCCAGCACTGCCCGATGTGACCGGCGCGGTTGCCCGTGCTGGCAAAACCCACAGAGACTTGGCAATCGGGAAGGATGTGGCGCTTACTAGTAAACAAAGGCCGCAAAAGCTCAACCCCAGCGAGCAGCCAGGCTTCACGCAGGCTGTAATGCGCAATTCCGGGTTGGTCCGAGCTTGGGGCATTAGCTCGAGGCGTCTGTTGAGTTGGGGTATGGGTGGTCATAGGGCAAGCAGTTTCTCAACTACCAAGCTCACCCTATGAGCCTCCAAAGCTGTTCATTTGTGCAGTGTTTTGCGTCTAAAAAAAAGGACTGGGAGTATCACGGCGTGAGCTTGGACTCTGCAATGATGGAATCTTTACAGCCAAGGAGCCATGCGCTATGACTGCTCAATTTACTGAGATCCTGCATCTGCGTGGAGAAAAACTCTCGCTGTGCTCACAGCCCTTGGACGGCTATTTGGATTCCGCCGCTAACCCCATTAAGTTTGAGTCAACCAGCACAGCGCTTTGGCGTGGCTACGTGGGATCGTGGACGATCGAGAACCACAGGCTGTACCTCACCAAGCTCAGTGGCAACACGCAAACAGACGAGGGATTAAAAAAAGTAGTTCTAACGGACATCTTTCCTGGGTACCCCGATGGTGTCTTTGCCCACTGGTACACCGGGGAGATGCGCTGCCCACAGGGCGAGTTGTTGAAGTATGTACACGGTGGCTATGCAAGCAGCTACGAGAAGGACTTGTTTATCGACGTTCGCCAAGGCGTTGTCGTTGGGGAAAGAGTCGTTGAGAACGGCCAATCTGAGTCCACGGTTAAAAAAGGCTACGTGCTCGCTGGCCTCACCAACTTTTAAGATGATGTACGCAACCTATTTTGAGAATTTAACGGGCTGGGAGTGGTTCGGCCTTTACCTCCTGACTGGTGTGGCGGCCTTTGGATTGATTCGCTTGATCGTCAATTACCTTGACAGAAACGAACCCGGTCAATCTGAATTTCGTTCAAGTTTGAGCTCTATTTTGAACAGTTCCAAATCAGAGCGTGAACGTATGGTGGAGCGCGTATTGGAAATCGTAGCGATCCCCATTATTTTGTTGATATGGCCCATTGGCTTTGTCTGGGGTATCCACATGAGAATTGAAACAACCAACCGGAAACCCAAGCCTGAAGACGCATTCAAATGCAAGCGAGATCACTTGGTGAGTCACATGACTACCCCAGACGCCGAAAAGTTGGGTCTGATTGTTGACCCATTAAACCGCGCCCCTGCCCTGCCCTTTGGTCACCTTAACGCAGGGTGGTTAGCGTTTTTACAGAAAGCCAAACCAGGCGATGCCTTGTGGTACTTTGAGACACCGAGCAAAGAAATGACAAATGCAGAAAAAAAGGCAGAGACAAAGGCAAAGGCAAAAGACCAAGAACCCAAAAGTATCCGATACCGCGGATTTGCGTGGATTCAACAATCCACAACACAAGCAGAATTTATTTTTGAATCGGATTAATCAGTGAATACTTCCTCTATGGCCTTCACCTCCAAGGGGCGCTTTGGATTTGTGGTGTCAGCGCTCACTTGCTTAGCAGGTCTTGGTTTGGGCTCACAGGCTCATGCGCAGTTTCAACCTAGCTTTACCGTCGTCAACAGCGTGGAGACGATTCACGTTCGAGCTGATGGGCAATACACCCAATTCTCAGAGGCCATGATGCGTGCAGAAACACGCAAAGGCGCTGAAGGCTTGGGTGATTTCAAAATCACCTTCAATGAAACCCTGGAGACCTTGGAGGTTGAAGCAGCCTATACCTTGCTCCCTGACGGAACACGCATAGACGTTCCACCGGAGAAGATCCGCAAACAAGACGCCTATGCTGGCACTGAGTACAGCGACAGCAAGCAGATGGTGATCATCTATCCGCAAATGGACGTTGGAAGCACGATCTACGTACGGTCTCGCGCACATCAAAAGATTCCACTTTTTCCCGGTCACTTCTTTTTCGCGCAATACTTTTCACCCGAGCGGCCGGTGGAGAACGCTGTCTTTAACATCATCACCGAGCCAGGGTGAACCTGAGATTCGAAGCCGATGGTGTCTCAGGTGGCCCAGTGGACCTGCTACCCACGGATGAACCTAGCAATAAACGTTACCGCTTTGTCTTTCAACAGTCCATCACCTACCCCACTGAGCTTGGGCGTGTTGATATTTCAGACTTTGCGCCCCACCTGTCTTTAACCACCTTTGCCAACTACGCTGACTTTGCCAAAGCCTATGAAGATCGCGCCAAGCCAAAAGCAGCGGTAACGCCTGAGATTTCTGCATTGGCCAAAAAATTAGTGGCTGGGGCCAAGGATGAGCGTGACCGGGTGCGCAGAATCTACAACTGGGTCAGTAAAAACATTCGTTATGTCGCCGTGTACGTAGGCGAAGATGGCTACGTTCCGCATGCCGCGCACAGCGTCTTAGCCAACCGCTACGGTGACTGCAAAGACCACGTCGTTCTCATGGAGTCACTGCTTGCAGCCGTTGGAATAAAAAGCAGTACCGCCTTGATCAATATGGGCATGTCGTACACCATCCCAAACTTACCTACCGCAGTTCCTTTTAACCACGTCATCACTTGCGTACCTTCCTTGGATCTGTATATGGACTCAACTGCAGGATTTTCACCACTTGGAACCTTGCCCGATGACGATACGGCCAAAACCGTATTACTTACCGCCACAGGGGAATTTGGCAGGACACCAGGAAACCACCCTGAGCGAGACTTCACTTTTTCTCAGTCCGATATGGTCATGAACAAGGACGGATCCATCACCGGCAAGAGCTCCGTGCGCGTGGGCGGAATCCATGAGTTTGACTCGCGCAGCACCCAGTTTGAAAACCAAGGCAAAGAGCAAGGCCCCATCATCAACGCCCTGTTTAGTCGGTTTCAGCAAACGGGAACGGGGCAAATTCTTAAAAACGACCCTTGGGATCTCGATGCCCCTTGGAGCGTGAACAGCACCTTTGAAATTGACTCCATGGTGAACACCAAAGGAGCGGGTGCTATGACGATTCCCTATGGATTGACTCCCGGCTTTCTCAAACGCATGGCAAGCAGCAAAGTGATTACCAACAGACGCTTTCCGGTAGCCTGTTCATCGATTCGCCACACCGAGCTCACCACGCTGGCTTTTCCAGCGAAGATGAAAATACAGCGCGTTCCATCAAAAATTCACGCCAGAGAAGGCGCGTTTGAGTACGATGCCACTTATGAATTAAAAGGCCAAGTCCTAAGCATCAGCCGGGTATTTACCTCAAAGCGGGATAAGCCTGTGTGCAATGAGAAAGACGAAAAAGACTGGAATGCGTTGCGTACTAAGTTGCAACAAGATTTACGGTCGCAGGTATTTTTTAACTGGAAATGATCGTGCCTGCACCTCGCTACCTCACCAAATCACGCTTTAAGCTTGCGGCTGAGTGCCCAACCAAACTTTTTTATACAGCCAAAGAAAAGGTTTACCGCAATACCAAGCAGGAAGATAGTTTTCTGGCGATGCTGGCAGACGGCGGCTACCAAGTCGGCGAACTTGCAAAGTGTTACTACCCCGATGGCGTTGAAGTCACTTCAAGCGTTCATGCTGAAGCGTTAGATCAGACTGCCCAATTGCTCAATCAAAACAAAGTCACGATCTTCGAGGCGGCCATTGCCTTTGGCGACTTGTTCATTCGCATCGATATCTTAGTTAAAGACGGCAATCAGTTTCAGCTCATCGAAGTAAAAGCCAAGTCTTACAACTCGACCGATCCAGAAATACTGGGCGCCAGGGGCGATTTGCTATCAGGTATGCGCCCCTACATTGAAGACGTGGCTTTCCAGGCCTATGTTTTTCGCTCGGCTTGGCCCAGTGCCAGCGTGAAGACCTACTTGATGATGCCCGATAAAGCGATTGCATCCAACATCGACGGCCTCAATCAACTCTTTAAGATCGAACGTGACGGCAAGAGATCCAAAGTCACTGCCAGCCCAGAGGCAAAGCATTCGGGTTTTAACAAAGACATCTTGGCACTGGTGTGTGTGGATGACTACGTGGGCTTGGTCATGACTACGGGGGTGAAGGTTCTTGACTTTAAAAGGCCCTTGAAAGAGTTAGCAAGTGAGTGGGCTAACGCCTACAAAACGGATACAAAAATTAACCCGATACCAGGTGTGCAATGCGCCAAGTGTGAATTCAAAAGTACGCCAGGCGACGGGCTTCAAAGCGGTTTTAAGGAATGCTGGGCTGAGAAGTATGGGTTTACCGATGAAGACTTCGCCAAAGGCACTGTCCTGGATTTATGGAATTACAGGGGCAGAGATAAGCTGATTCATGATGGTCGAGTACGACTCAGCGCTGTCACCAAAGAAGATTTAAAAGAAGAAGGCGACGGACTGACGCTGTCAAACGCAGATCGCCAATGGATGCAGGCCAAGGGCATTCCTGCTGCTGAGGATTTGGGCGGCTATTGGTTGGCTGATAGCCATCTACGGGATGAAATGGCGAAATGGGTTTACCCGTACCACTTCATTGATTTTGAGACTAGCTCAGTGGCACTGCCTTTTTACGCAGGCATGCGCCCTTATGAACAAATCGCATTTCAGTTTTCGCACCATGTGATGCATGCAGACGGTAGGGTTGAACACGCAGGCCAGTTTTTGATGACTGAGCCCGGCGCGTTCCCGAACTTTGCGTTTGCTCGCGCCCTCAAAAAAGAACTCGACCAAGACAATGGCACCGTCTTTATGTGGAGTCCCCACGAAAACACCATCCTCACACGGATCGTTCGCCAATTAGATGAAAGTCCGAATCCGCCAGAGGATGCCCCAGATCTCACTGCGTTTTTGGAGTCTGTGATCAAAGGCGGTGACAGAGCCATGTACGACTTGTTACCGCTAAGCCGAGTCGCTTACTTTCATAAGTCGACCAAGGGCAGCAGCTCAATCAAGAAAGTCTTGC
>SXSX01000032.1 GCA_005793295.1 Burkholderiales bacterium
CCACCGATGCGAAGGCGAAACATCGGGTAGCGGTTAGAACCTACGAGCCCAGCGGAAAAGGCCAAACGCATACATACGCCCAATTGCAGATACAGGCGGATGCTTTGTCACACGTATTGAAAGCGCAGGGCGTGGTGCAAGGAGACCGGGTGGCGATTGTGATGCCGCAGTGCTTTGAAACGGCGGTGGCCTATATCGCGGTTTTGCAGATGGGCGCGGTGGCTATGCCTTTGTCGATGTTGTTTGGTCCGGAGGCCTTGGTTTTTCGCCTGCAAGACAGTGATGCCAAAGTGGCGCTGTGCCACGCAACGGTTTTGGCCAGTGTTCAAACTGCGCAAAAAGACTGCCCCTTTTTGCAAAGCGTTTTGCACGTCGACGCGGCGATTTCAAACTCTCAAACGCAAGGGACTTTCAAACCCGTCAACACCTTGGCCCAAGACCCTGCGGTGCTGATTTACACCAGTGGAACCACTGGCAACCCCAAGGGCGCGTTAATTCCTCACCAAGCGCTGATCGGGAACTTGACTGGTTTTGTGTGTAGCCAAAATTGGTTTGGTTTTAATCCGAAAGGGCCTGCTACTGCGCATGGCGCTTTACCCAGCGGATCCAGCGCGGTTTTTTGGAGTCCTGCGGATTGGGCGTGGACCGGGGGGCTGATGGATGCTCTATTACCTACGTTGTACTTTGGCCGTGAAATTATTGCGTTTGGAGGACGTTTTAGCCCTGAGACGGCTTTGGAATTGATGGGGCAGTGCGGCGTGACCCACACCTTTCTATTCCCCACCGCGCTCAAGGCCATGATGAAAGCCAGTCCGGGTGCGCCCGGGCAGACGGTGCGCCAAGCGCACCACCTTCGCTTGCAAGCCATCATGAGCGCAGGTGAGGCGGTAGGAGACGCGGTGTTCGCCTACTGCGAGCAGCAACTCGGCGTCACCGTGAACGAAATGTTTGGGCAAACCGAGATTAACTACATTGTCGGTAACTGCGCTATGTTGTGGCCAGCCAAAGGCGGCAGCATGGGCATGGGCTACCCAGGGCACAGGGTGGCGGTGATTGACGAGGCGGAACGCGAATGCCCGGTGGGAGAAGCTGGGGACGTTGCCTTAAACCGTTTCAGTCTTAGCGGCCAGCCCGACCCCATTTTCTTCTTGGGGTACTGGAAAAATCCAGCCGCGACCCAGGCGAAATTCACCGGTGATTGGTGTCGAACCGGGGATTTGGCGGTGCGCGATGCCGATGGCTACCTTTGGTATCAAGGCCGCAGCGACGATGTCTTTAAGTCAGCGGGCTACCGGATTGGCCCCGGAGAAATTGAGAATTGTTTGGTCAAACACGCAAGTGTTGCCAATGCGGCAGTCGTCCCCAAGCCTGACAAAGACAGAGGGGCACTGGTGAAGGCGTATGTGGTGATCGCTCCCGAGTATTTGGCAAGCCACAGCGAACACCAAAAAGACCCTGCGGTATTTCAGGCGCAATTGATTGTGCAACTTCAAGCCCATGTGAAGTCGCTGTTGGCTCCGTACGAAGACCCAAAAGAGATTGAGTTCGTTGATGCTTTGCCCATGACCACCACAGGGAAAGTACAGCGGCGTATATTGCGCATGCAAGAAGAGGCCCGCGCCGCACAGCGTTCATAACGCTGGTAATGCTGCCAACGTGACACACGAATTAATATTGAATCCAAAACTCTCAACCATGAAAACTATCCAACTCGGTCAAAGCGATCTGCATGTGCCTTCTATTTGTCTTGGAACCATGACCTTTGGCGAGCAAGTCGATGAACCCACAACCCATGCCTTGCTTAGCCACGCGCTTGAGCGTGGCCTGACCTTCTGGGATACCGCAGAAATGTACGCAGTTCCTCCGCGTCCAGAAACCTTTCAGGTGACCGAACGCTATATCGGAAACTGGATCTCGAAAAATCCCTCTGCACGAAAAAAATTAACATTGGCCACCAAGGTTGCTGGCCCTTCGCGTGGGATGCCATGGGTGCGGGGCGGCGCGATGGATGTGACTAAAGCGGACATCATCGTCGCTTGCGATGGAAGCTTGCAGCGTCTTCAAACCGAAGTGATTGACCTGTACCAATTGCATTGGCCAACCCGCAATGTGCCTATTTTTGGCATGGCGCACTTTGACCCCAGTAAAGACCGTGAAGTCACCTCCATGCACATCCAGCTTGACGCCTTGAACACCCTGGTGCAAGCAGGCAAGGTGCGGGCAGTGGGTTTGTCCAATGAGACACCCTACGGTGTGCATGAGTTTGTCAGGCTGGCTGAACAGCACAGTTTGGTGCGTGTGGCTTCGGTTCAAAACGCCTACTGTTTGCTCAACCGCAGCCATGAAAACGGGCTCGATGAAACCATGCACCGCTTGGGTGTCTCGCTGCTTGCGTATTCCCCTTTGGCGTATGGATTGCTCACTGGTAAATACGACCGAAGTGGAATCACTGGCCCTGATGCGCCAGCGCAGGCGCGAATCACCAAGTTTGAGTCCACCCGCAAGCAACGCTGGGGCCGGCCGGAGTCCTTGGCGGCTGCTCGGCGGTACAACGCTTTGGCGGTTGAAAACGGGATGACTCCGACCCAAATGGCGCTGGCCTTTTGTTACACCCAATGGCAAGTCGCCAGCACCATCATCGGCGTGACCAGCCAAGCGCAACTCGACGAAAACATCAACGCGGTGGGTACGGTGTTGTCATCTGAAGTACGCAAGGCGATTGATGCGATTCGCGCGGAGATGCGCGATCCTGCGGTGTAAGAGGTTTTGGTGTGGCCAAAAAAGACCATGTCAGTGAAACGCCTGCGACGCAGTTGCTCAAGCAACAAAAGATTGGGTTTACAGAGCATCCGTATGAGTACCTAGAGCATGGCGGCGCACAGGCAGTACAGTGCGTCTTAGAAGATTAAAAAATTAGAAGATTAAAACGATGTGAAGGAACTTGACTTTGGAAGCACTCATCCCTTTTTACCCAGCGCTTGCAAGCACGGGCGCCACACTGGCCGCGTATTTGGTGGGGTCTTTGTCGTTTGCCGTCATCGTCAGTCGCCTGATGGGGTTGAACGATCCAAGGACCTATGGAAGTAAAAATCCGGGCGCTACCAATGTGTTGCGCTCAGGCAGCAAGATTGCCGCCATCGCGACTTTGCTGCTGGATGCGCTCAAGGGGTGGGTTCCTGTGTTTTTGGTACAGCAATTTGGGGCTCCCTATGGTCTCGAAGGCGGAACGCTGGCCTTGGTGGGATTGGCTGCATTTTTGGGCCATGTGTACCCGGTTTTTTTCCGCTTTGAAGGGGGGAAAGGCGTGGCCACTGCGATGGGTGTGGTCGTAGCGATCAGTGGCGGCTTGGGTTTGGCAACCGGTGCAACGTGGTTGTTGATCGCCTTCTTCTTTCGCTATTCTTCTTTGGCTTCTTTGATCGCAGCGGTGTTTGCGCCGGTGTTTTACCTGATGGGGGACGGCGTCGCTTGGCGCTCGGACAATGCCCAAGCCCTGAGTTTGGTCATCATCAGCGGGTTTTTAATTTGGCGGCACAGCGAAAACATATCCCGACTGGTTAAGGGGACGGAATCAAAGCTGGGTAAAAAGTCTTAGTCTCTGAAATTGTTGAAACTCACCGGCACGTCGGTGATTTCCTTTTTCAGCAAGGCCATGGCGGCTTGCAAGTCGTCACGTTTGGCGCCCGTCACACGTACGGAGTCGCCTTGAATTGAGCCTTGGACTTTGAGTTTGCTGTCTTTAATGATGCGCTGAATTTTTTTACCCAGTTCGGCTTCAATGCCGTTGCGCACTTTGATGACTTGCTTGACCTTGTCACCGCCCATTTTTTGAATATCACCCATTTCTAAAAAGCGCACGTCCACATTGCGTTTGGTCAGCTTGTTTCGCAAAACATCTTCAATCTGCGCCAACTGAAACTCAGCATCGCCAATCATCGTGATTTCTTTGTCTTTGATTTCAATGCTGGCCGAGGTGCCTTTAAAGTCAAAGCGGGTGGTGATTTCTTTGGTGGTGTTCTCGACGCCATTTTTTACATCCACCAAATTGGCTTCGCAAACCGTATCAAAAGAAGGCATGGAACTTATCTCCTGTCAGGGGTCATTCGGGGCAATTGCACAGCGGGGCACCTTGCGCAATGCGACAATCCCATCATGTTAGTCGAGAAAAACGTCCCCCTCCAGGCACTCAATACATTTCATATCGTGGCCCGTGCCCATGGTTTGGTGCGGGTGCGCAATGAAGCTGACGTGCTGGAGGTATTGGCTGACCCGCAATGGGCTCAGGAGCCCAAATTTGTCTTGGGCGGCGGAAGCAATTTGGTCTTGACGGGCGATGTAAAGCCGTTGGTACTTAAAGTGCAAGTTCAAGGGCGAAGCGTGGTGGGCGAGACTGCCAAGGCTTGGATTGTGGAAGCAGGGGCAGGGGAAGATTGGCACGACTTCGTGGCATGGACTTTGGCTCAAGGATTGCCTGGGCTGGAGAACCTGGCGTTGATCCCCGGCACGGTTGGGGCTTCACCAGTGCAAAACATTGGAGCGTATGGGGTTGAACTGCAAGACCGGTTTGATGCGCTTGACGCCATCGATCTGACTACGGGCAAGCTATTTACTTTAGACGCAGCCCAGTGCGCCTTTGGTTACCGCGACTCCATCTTTAAGCATGGCGGGACTGCGCCCTTGTTAGGTTTGAAAGACCGGGCCTTGATTTTGCGGGTGCGCTTTTCTTTACCTAAGGTTTGGAAGCCCGTACTAGGCTACGCTGACCTCGATAAAAAGCAGGCCCAAGCTGGTTGTGGCCACCCTACAGCGCAGCAAATTTTTGACTGGGTGTGCGAAATCCGCCGAGCCAAGTTGCCAGACCCTGCGGTCATTGGCAACGCTGGTAGTTTCTTTAAAAACCCGACCGTCACGGCCGAGCAGTGTGCCGACATCATCGCGCGCGATCCGAAGTTGGTGCATTACCGCTTAGACGATGGCAGTTACAAGTTGGCCGCAGGGTGGTTGATTGATGCTTGCGGTTGGCGTGGCAAAGCGGTCGGTCAGGCTGGCGTGTATGAAAAACAGGCCTTGGTTTTGGTGAATTTAGGCATGGGGGCTTTAGGCGCCACGGGCGGAGAGGTGATGACCCTGGCCGGTGCAATTCAGACCAGCGTGTACGAACGATTTGGTTTGCGCTTGGAGACGGAGCCAGTGGTTTTGTAGCAGCTTGGGTTATGAAATAAAGAGTAGAAAAATGAAGCATGTTTTGGTTTTAGGCGGAACGGGTTTTGTGGGTTCCCATGTTTGTGAAAAGTTGTGCCGCGCCGGCTATCGTGTGAGTGTGGCAACGCGCAAAGCCCGCAATGCCATTCATATTCAGCATGTGCCCACACTGACCGTGCTTGAACTTGATATCCACAACGAGGTGGCCTTAACCCAGGCCATGCAGGGGGTCGATGCTGTAGTGAATTTGGTCGCCATCTTGCACGGTAGCGCTGCGGCGTTTGAACGCGTACACGTCGAGTTACCCCAAAAAATCGGTCGTGCTTGTGTGAAAAATGGGGTGAAACGCTTGGTGCATATCAGCGCCTTAGGAGCGAATGCAGAGCACACAGAAACTCCCCCTTCCAACTATCTGCGTAGCAAAAGCCACGGCGAGCAGGCTTTACAAAATATCACGGTCCAGTCCCAAAGCGAAATGCAGCTTGTGGTTTTACGACCCAGCGTGATTTTTGGGGCGCAAGATCAGTTCCTGAATGTCTTTGCAAAGTTGCAGCGCGTTTTCCCTGTCATGCCACTGGCGTGCGCAACTGCCAAATTCCAACCCGTGTGGGTTGAAGACGTGGCCTTGGCTGTGGTGCGCTGCTTGCAGCTTTCAGGTGCAGCCGTTAAAGCAATGCCCGTGATTGAAGTGGTGGGGCCTCACGTTTTTACACTCAAGTCTTTGGTACAAATGGCCGCTCGCTACAGCGGTATCGGCCATGGCCGCGGGCGTCCTGTGATCGGTTTACCGCGTTGGATGGGAAAAATTCAGGCCCTGATCTTGGGTTGCTTGCCCGGTGAGCCTGTAATGAGTGTGGACAACCTAGATTCCATGCGCATAGACAACGTCAGCAC
>SXSX01000033.1 GCA_005793295.1 Burkholderiales bacterium
CATCATGGCCTTCGCGGTTGAATTCTTTAGCCAACAGTTTTTCTGCCAGCGCCATACCGACTGCATTCGTAATGCCTTGGCCCAAAGGGCCAGTGGTGGTTTCTACACCGGGAGTGATGCCGACTTCGGGATGGCCCGCGGTTTTGCTGTGCAGTTGGCGAAAGTTTTTGAGCTCGTTCATGGGCAGCTTGTAGCCACTCAGGTGCAACAAGGCATAAATAAGCATCGAGCCGTGGCCATTGGAGAGCACAAAGCGATCACGGTTCATCCAGTGCGGATTGGTGGGGCTGTGCTGCAGATGCTGACCCCACAAGGCAGTCGCCATATCGGCCATTCCCATGGGGGCGCCGGGGTGTCCGGAGTTGGCAAGTTGAACAGCGTCCATTGCTAGCGCGCGGATGGCGCTGGCCATTTGTTGGGTATTTGCCATGAAGGGCGACTCCGGGGTAGTTAAGGTAATCAAAGGGAAAGGTTGGATTTTACCGGGGCGATAGACATGCGCCCTTTGGGCTATGCTGATGTCTGAATTGACTCACCCCCCACTCGCTATGAGCCTATTGTTTTCGCCCTTCACCCTCCCCTCGCCGCGCGGTGGGTTGACCTTGCCGAACCGTATTGTGGTGGCGCCCATGTGCCAATACAACGCCATCAATGGCCAAGCCACCGATTGGCATTTGATGCATTGGGGCAATATGCTCAACAGCGGCGCAGCGATGTTCACTATTGAAGCTACCGCGGTATTGCCCGAAGGACGAATCACGTCTTCTTGCTTGGGCTTGTGGGATGACGCAACCGAAGCGGCGCTGCACAGCCATTTGATTCGGGCCCGGGCATTGGCGCCCGAAGTGGCGGTATGTATTCAATTGGCCCATGCTGGGCGTAAAGCGTCTAGCGCCTTGCCTTGGCAAGGCGCCCAATTGCTGGCTGCCGCCGATGGGGGTTGGCAAACAGTGGGTCCTTCTGCACTGCCTCAATTGCCCCATGAAGCGCCGCCCACGGCGATGACGGCCCAAGACATGGAGAAGGTTCGCAATGCTTTTGTCAGTGCGGCACACCGATCCAAACGCTTAGGCGTGGAGGCCATAGAGTTGCACGCTGCCCACGGGTATTTGATGCATGAATTTTTGTCCCCGATTGCCAACCAACGCAGTGATTCGTATGGCGGCAGCTTAGACAACCGCATGCGTTTCCCATTGGAAATTTTTGCAGCCGTGCGTGCAGTGTTTGATGGCGTATTGGGCGTGCGTTTATCAGCAACCGATTGGCTGGAGGGTGGCTGGGATGTTGCGCAAAGTGCGGAATTCTCCAAACACCTGAAAGCATTGGGTTGCGACTTTGTCCATGTGTCTTCTGGCGGTGTATCCCCAAACCAAAAGATCGCTTTGGGTACGGGGTACCAAGTGCCTTTTGCTCGCGCGCTGCGTGATGCCAGCGGCATGGCGACCACCGCAGTCGGGTTAATTACCGAGCCCAGTGAAGCGGAGGCAATATTGCAAGCGGGAGATGCTGACTTGATTGCGCTGGCCCGGGCCTTTTTGTACCAGCCGCGTTGGGGCTGGCAAGCCGCGGTGGCGTTGGGCGGGGAAGTCGCGGCTAATCCTGCCTATTGGCGTTGCTTGCCGCGTGGCGCACAGGCTGCGTTTGGCAAAGTGTCTGTCGGTGTGCGTTGAACCCAAAGATGCCCCAACCCTTTACAGGCCGTGTGGCGGCGATGGTTTTGGCCGCAGGCCGCGGTGAGCGGATGCGTCCTTTAACCGATAGCACGCCCAAACCCTTACTACCCGTTCACGGTAAGCCCTTAATGCAGTGGCATTTGGAAGCGCTTGCTCGCTCGGGGTGTACGCACGTGGTTGCCAATACCGCGTGGTTGGGCGAAAACATTGAGGCGGCGTTTGGTGATACTTTTAAAAGCCAAGGTGCGCGTTTACCAATGACGTACTCCCATGAAGGTAAAGACTTTGGCGGCGCGCTCGAAACCGCCGGTGGCGTCGCGCGGGCGCTGCCGATGTTGTGCGATGGCGCAAGCAATGACGCGGGAATTTTTTGGCTGCTCGCGGGTGATGTGTATGTGCCCGACTTTGAGTTTGATGGCGAGGCTGTTCGGCGGTTTGCCGCTAGCGGTCGCTTGGCCCATCTGTGGTTGGTGCCCAATCCGGAGCACAACCCCTTGGGCGACTTTGGTTTACAAGCGGTGCCCGGCGATGGGGAGCCAACCCACTTGGCGCTTAACCTCAGTAAGGACAGCCCCTTACCTCGTTACACCTACAGCACCATCGGCCTATTTAGCAAGGCGTTATTTTTGGCACCGTGGTGTGACATATCGCCAGGTAATCCATTGGGCGCCAAGGCCGCTTTGGCGCCGCTGCTGCGACGCGCGATGGACCAAGGCCAGGTGAGTGCACAGATTTACACTGGGCACTGGACCGATGTCGGAACGCCTGAGCGATTGCGCCAACTCCATTCTTGAAAGCCCTTTGTATGACAACTACTTTACTGCCGCATTCATTCAACCCGTTTGCACCGACTGCGGTGTACGCCGCACGCCGCGCCACGCTGGTCGCGCAGTTGGGCGCCAAAGGGATTGCGGTGCTGCCAACAGCGCCTGAGCAACAACGCAACCGCGACGCTGATTTTTTATACCGCTTTGACAGTTATTTTCAGTACCTCAGCGGCTTTAACGAGCCCAAGGCCTGGTTGGTCATCACCGGCACGGGAAAGACGATTTTGTTTTGCCAGCCCAAAGACACCGAGCGCGAAATTTGGGATGGCTACCGCTTGGGACCTGATGCCGCACCCGCAGCCTTAGGTGTTGATGAAGCGTATTCGGTGACAGAGATGGATGCGCGCATGGCGCAATTGCTCGATGGCTGTGATGCGGTGTGGTATCCCTTTGCTACCCACAAAGGCTTGGATGCGCGTATCACGGCGTGGCTACAACCCTTGCGCGACCGGGTGCGCTATGGCGCGCTCTGCCCTGCTGCCCAGCGCGACTTGTGCGTGCCCCTGGATGAAATGCGTTTGATCAAAGATGCGTATGAACAAGACACGATGCGCCGCGCAGGTGTTATCAGTGCAGGCGCCCATATTCGGGCGATGCAACTGAGCGCTCGGATGTTGCGCGAGGGAAAAGACGTGCGGGAATACCATTTGGATGCAGAGCTATTGCATGAGTTTCGCCTGCACGGTTCGCAGTGCCCGGCGTACGGATCGATTGTGGCGGCGGGCGCCAATGCGTGCGTGTTGCACTACCGCGCTGATGCAGGCGCTGTGCGTAACGGAGAGCTGGTGTTGATTGATGCGGGTTGCGAACTCGATGGATACGCCTCTGACATCACGCGCACTTTCCCAGCCAATGGAACGTTCAGTGGGCCGCAGCGTGCGCTCTATGAACTGGTGTTGGAATCACAAAAAGCAGCGATTGCAGCCACCCGCGCTGGCGCACGGTTTACCGATCCCCATGAAGCCACCGTCAAAGTATTGGCGCAAGGCATGTTGGACCTCGGCCTTCTTGATAAAAACAAGGTGGGCGGCTTGCAAGATGTGATTGAAAAACGCGCATATTTTCAGTTTTATATGCACCGAACAGGCCATTGGTTGGGCATGGATGTGCACGACTGTGGTGCCTATACCGAGCCCAGCGAAATTGGCAAGGTGTCCTCTCGCTTAGACGCACTTACCGGCGAGACCATCGTCAGTCGCCCAGCGCGCGTGTTGCGCTCAGGGATGGTGTTGACCATAGAGCCTGGTATTTACGTTCGTCCCGCTCCTGGTGTTCCTGAGCAGTTCCACAATATTGGCATCCGCATTGAAGACGATGCGATTGTTAGTGAGACCGGCTGCGAACTTATTAGCCGCGGTGTCCCCGTAGAGGTCGATGCAATTGAAGCTTTAATGCGGGCTTAGAAAAGCTTGCCGATAGCCACTATCAATCAATTAGCCATTATCAATTGGCTAATTCAATAGATTAATCCTATGATTCACGCCATGCCGATAGAAAACCTTCTGTTGGCACTGTGTAAATCTTAAGGAATATGACCATGCAACACGCACAACGCCCCGAAATCAAAACCCTTGCCAATCTCGAGTCTGCTTTTGCTGGCGAGTCAATGGCGCATATTAAATACCGCTACTTTGCAAAAATCGCTCGCGAAATGGGCGATGAGTTAACAGCACGAACCTTTGAAGAAACGGCCAATCAAGAAGTAATGCATGCCTTTGGGCATCTGGACTTGCTTTACCCCAAGGCTACGATGACGCCTGCCAAGGCACTTCAAATGGCCATTGATGGAGAAACTTATGAGTACACCGAGATGTACCCAGGCTTTCGCAAAACAGCAGAACAAGAGGGCAATGCAGCCGTGGTGGCTGAAATCGATGAACAAATCGAAGAGTCCAAAGTGCACGCTGCGCAGTTCCAAGCGACGCTTGAAAAAGCCCAAAAGCGATTTGCGGCCTTGGCCAAAGTCGAAGAGCGCCACGCCAAACATTACCAATCGGTATTGGATACCGTGTTGGCCCACTAAATTTTGAAAGACTGAAAAATGAAAACGTATATTTGTATCGTGTGTGGATTTGTATACGACGAGGCCGCTGGCCGCCCCGAAGACGGCATTGCAGCGGGCACCCTGTGGAGTGCTGTTCCTGAAAGCTGGGCCTGCCCGGACTGCGGAGTGGCCAAAGCAGATTTTGAAATCGTGGAAATCTGAACATGACCGCTACCTCTCATCCTCTGGTCATTGTGGGCGCGGGTCTTGCGGGTTGGACGGTAGCGCGTGAATTTCGAAAATTAGACGCCAGTCGCCCCATCGAGATGGTCACTTTGGATAACGGAGATTTCTACGCCAAGCCAACCCTTTCCAACGCCTACGCCCAAAAGCGAACGCCTGAACAATTGGTGACAACCCCGGCCCAAAAAATGGCAGAAACACTGGGCGTGGAATTGCACGCCCGAACGCAAGCCCTTGCCATAAACACCCAAGCGCAGACGCTCACCATTCGACACGGCGAAATAGAGCAGACGGTGTCGTATGGCCAGTTGGTGTTGGCGACGGGCGCCCATCCAATTCGTGTGCCGATAGAAGGAGATGCGGCTAATCAGGTGTGCTCCGTCAACAACCTTCCGGATTTTGCGAAGTTTCACGCAGCGTTAGGCCCTGCCCCGAAAACTGTGCTGGTAGTAGGCGCAGGTTTGATTGGCTGTGAGTTCGCCAACGATTTGGTTCTAGGGGGCTACACCGTGCACGTGGTTGATCCTGCGGCAACGGCGCTGTCAGCGCTATTGCCAAGCCAAGCCAGTGCGCAATTACGGGATGCTTTGCAGGGCTTGGGGGTGGTTTGGCATTTCGGAACCACGCTGCAATCATTAACTCTACGAGAGGGCCGAATGGAGGCGCGTTTAGCCACTGGCGAGGTTGTCTCTGTAGATTTGGTGATCAGCGCAATCGGCTTGCGAGCCGACACGTTTTTAGCCCAACATGCGGGGCTTGCGTGCGAAAGAGGTATCGTGGTCTCGAATACGCTGCAAACCAGCGCAGAGTACGTATACGCTTTGGGCGATTGTGCCCAATACGCCAGTGCGCAATCGAGAACACTTCCCTATGTCATGCCGATCATGAATGCGGCCAGAGCATTGGCAGCCACATTGCATGGCGCGCCGACACCCGTCGTTTTCCCGGTAATGCCGGTCTCAGTGAAGACGCCGGCACTACCCATAGTTTTGGTATCGCCGCCCCCCACTACAGAAGGCCAATGGACGGCTGAGCCTGCAGTGGATGAAATGTTGGGTGGAGTGTGGCGGTTTGTAGATGTACACGGCAATGCACGCGGTTTTGTGCTCACCGGTAAGCACACGAGCAGACGCATGGAGCTGAGCAAAGAAATAGTTTTGTAGAGTTGACCAGGCACAAAAGCGGCGGGTATCTATAACCCGCAAATGGGTTAAAACTGTTGTTTGCAAAGCGGTATGTCGCCATGTGTTTCTTGCATGAGGCTGCGGTCTACAATGAAAAGTCAACCACAGCGCACCGATTCACAGCAAGATTTGCTCAGAATTGGTAGCGCTATAAGGACGCAAGATGGCCCACGACGCAAGCAAAACCACTCCTTTCGAACAATCGAGCCAAAACGCTCAAGAAAAAAAAGAGCAGCTAAGACTTGCGGCGTTGGAATACCACCAATTTCCTACACCTGGAAAGATCTCCGTCACCCCAACCAAGCAATTGCTCAACCAGCATGATTTGGCGCTGGCTTATTCGCCGGGTGTTGCAGCGCCTTGTGAAGAAATCGTCAAAGATCCAAACAACGCATTCAAATACACCAGCCGAGGTAATTTGGTTGCCGTCATTACCAATGGCACAGCCGTCTTGGGCTTGGGGGACATTGGTCCCTTGGCGGCCAAGCCGGTGATGGAGG
>SXSX01000034.1 GCA_005793295.1 Burkholderiales bacterium
CAAACGGTCTTCCCGAAAGCGCTCACGCAGGGTAGAAACCGCATGAAACCACGGCACATGGGCTACATCTTGGAGCCATTCTTGAAAACGTTGGAATAATCGCATGGCCGTTATGATGCCATTGACATGAAATTACCCGAAAACTTACCTGCTTCTTCCATTTCCTTGAACCTCCATAACGTCAACCTTAGCCGATGGCTGGCTGTTGGCAGTTTAGTCGGACTGATCGCGCTCAGCGTCGCCTGGGAGCTGTACCTTGCCCCCATCAAACCTGGCGGCTCCTTGTTAGCGCTTAAAGCCGTGCCTTTGTGCTTCCCTTTGGCGGGACTGCTAAAAAACCGGATGTACACCTACCGCTGGGTCAGCCTCATGGTTTGGCTGTATTTCACAGAAGGCGTTGTTAGGGCGTATAGCGACCGTGCGCCGAGCAACTACTGGGCTATGTTGGAAGTCTTTTTGTGTCTGACTCTTTTTGCGGCTTGCGCGATGCACGTGCGCATTCGTCTGCGCCATGCCAAGGCCTTTGCGGTATGAGTACCCCTCTATTTTTAGAACAATTGCGCAGCATCGTTGGCCCTTCCAACGTGCTGACCGAGGGTGATTTAAGCGGCTACGAGTTGGATTGGCGCAAACGCGAACGCGGTAAAGCCTTGGCCGTCGTGAGGCCGAATTCAACCGTTCAAGTTGCTAAAGTCGTCAAGGCCTGTGTGCAAGCCGCTGTTAGCATCGTTCCGCAGGGCGGTAACACCGGTATGGTGGTTGGATCTACCCCTGATGCCAGTGGCACCCAAGTGGTATTGAGCCTGACCCGTATGAATGCGATTCGCGCTCTTGACGCAGACAACCTCACAATCACCGTCGAGGCCGGCTGCATTTTGCAAAACCTGCAAGAGGCTTGCGATAAAGCGGGTTTCCTCTTTCCTTTGAGCTTGGCATCAGAGGGCAGTTGCACGATTGGTGGCAACCTAGGGACCAACGCCGGAGGAACGCAGGTGGTTCGCTTTGGTAACACCCGCGAACTCTGCTTAGGTCTAGAGGTCGTCACTGCCCAAGGGGAAGTCTGGAGCGGGCTCACCGGCTTACGCAAAGACAATACTGGCTACGACCTGCGCCACTTATTCATAGGATCTGAAGGCACTTTGGGTGTTATTACTGCGGCAACGATGCGGCTCTACCCCAGCCCTAAAGCGCAGCTGACTGCGTTTGCCGCCCTGCCAAGTTTGCAAGACGCGGTTACTTTATTGGGCTTGGCACACCAACACCTGAACGCTGGGCTCACCGGTTTTGAAGTGATGGGGCAGTTTGCTTTGGGCTTAGTGAAGAAACACTTCCCTGACCAGCGGGTTCCCTTTTACGAAACCAGTCCGTACTGCGTCGTCTTAGAAAATTCAGACAGCGAATCCATGGAACATGCCCGCTCTCAGCTCGAGCGCTTGCTAGAAGCGGCCATAGAAAACGGCTGTGTTAGCAACGCTGTCGTTGCTGAAAGCCTAGCCCAAGCCCGTGCGCTTTGGCATATCCGCGAGAGCATTCCTTTGGCGCAAGCGCAAGAAGGTCTCAACATCAAGCACGATATTTCTATTGCTGTGTCCCGTATTCCAGAGTTTGTCGGCTTGGCCGACGCTGCGCTTGCCAATGCGTTTCCCGGCGTAAGACTGGTGAACTACGGACATTTGGGCGATGGCAATTTGCATTACAACGTCCAAGCGCCTTTTGGAGCGGATGCTGAAGCATTTTTGCGCGACCAAGAGGCGCCTATCAACGCGGTGGTGTACGCCTTGGTCGATGCATTCAATGGCTCTATTTCGGCTGAACATGGCATTGGCAGCTTAAAGCGCGACACGCTCACCAAACACAAATCACCCGTGGCTTTGGGCTTGATGCGTTCGATTAAATCCGCGCTGGACCCGCACAATCTGTTTAATCCAGGCAGGATGTTGTCCTCAAAAGCTGCTTTAGACTCTTAAGAACAGCCTCATTCATTTTTATTGCAATGTCTCATACCGCCCACTCTGACAACCCCACTGGACTTCGCCCCATCCGCCAACAATACGAAGATCTGCTTCGCCACGCCTATACCCACGGCGTAGAAAAATCAGATCGGACCGGCACAGGAACCAAAAGCGTTTTTGGTTACCAAATGCGCTTTGACCTCAATGAAGGCTTCCCGTTGGTCACCACCAAGAAAGTCCACCTGCGCTCCATCATTCAAGAGCTTTTGTGGTTTCTGACGGGTTCGAGTAATAACAATGGGCTTAAAGAGCGGGGAGTGTCGATCTGGGATGAATGGGCTGCACCCGACGGTGAGCTCGGGCCGGTCTATGGGGTGCAGTGGCGCAGTTGGCCCACGCCTGACGGACGCCACATCGACCAAATTAGTGAACTCATGCAAACCTTGAAGTCCAATCCGGATTCACGGCGCATGATCGTGAGTGCTTGGAATGTAGGCGAGTTATCCAAAATGGCGCTCATGCCTTGCCATGCCTTTTTTCAGTTTTATGTCGCACCCGCAAGCGAAGGCAAAAAAGCCAAGTTGAGCTGCCAGTTGTACCAACGCAGCGCCGATATTTTTTTAGGCGTTCCCTTTAATATCGCCAGTTACGCCCTGCTTACCCATATGGTGGCGCAGCAATGTGATTTAGACGTTGGTGAATTTATATGGACGGGTGGCGACTGCCACGTTTACAGCAACCACCAAACACAAGTCGAACTGCAACTCAGTCGCCAGCCTTTGGCTTACCCTTCACTGCACATTCTGCGCCGCCCCGCTTCGATTTTTGACTACACCATGGAAGACTTTGAGGTTCGCGGCTACGAATCCCACTCTGCGATTAAAGCGCCAGTGGCCGTTTAATTTGACATGCAGCTTCATCTGATTTTTGCTCGCACTGCCAATGGCGTCATTGGTCAGGAGAACGCACTGCCGTGGCACTTGCCAGAAGACTTGGCTCACTTCAAGCGCATAACGCTTGGCTGCCCGGTCATCATGGGGCGAAAAACCTGGGATTCCCTTCCCCCAAAATTCAGGCCCCTGCCCGGACGGCGCAATGTGGTCGTGTCGCGCCAAACGCACTTTGATGCCCCCGGCGCTGTGCATGCGAACTCCATCCAAGCCGCTTTAGACCTGTGCGCCTCGGATGCACATGTTTGGGTTATTGGCGGCGCTCAGATGTACGCCCAAGCCCTGCCCCTGGCCCACTCGGCTGTGGTTACGGAAATCGAGATCGAGTGCGCAGGAGACGCCTTCGCTCCTGCGTTTGGATCGCACTGGGAAGAAACCCATCGCGAGCGCCACATCTCAGCCCAAGGTTTGGCCTACAGCTTTGTGACTTTGCGAAATTCATCATTGAAATAAGCCATGCAATTTGCTACTTGGAACGTCAATTCACTCAGCGTGCGCCTGCCTCAGGTTTTAGACTGGCTCAGCCAAAATCCGGTCGACGTTTTGGTTTTACAAGAAATCAAAATGACCGACGACAAATTTCCGCATGAAGCATTCACGCAGGCGGGTTACCACGCGCAATGGTTCGGTCAGAAAACCTACAACGGCGTAGCCCTTTTAAGCCGGACGCCCGCAACGCAGGTATTGAAAAATATTCCTGATTTTGCCGATGACATGGCCCGCGTGATCACCGCCAATGTAGGGCCCGTTCGGGTGATCGGCGCTTATTTTCCCAACGGCCAAGCGCCTGGAACCGACAAGTTTGAGTACAAAATGCAGTGGCTCAAAAGCCTTCGCGCTTGGGTTAAAGAAGAGCTGGTTGCCCATCCAAATTTGGTCTTGATGGGCGACTACAACATCACCTTTGACGATGCTGACGTTTGGGACCCCGAAGGGATGCGCGATCAAATCCATTGCACCGACGAGGAGCGCTACCAACTCGGCGCCTTGGTCGCCTTAGGATTGAACGATAGTTTCCGATTATTTGAACAACCCGCGCAAAGCTACAGCTGGTGGGACTACCGTGATTTTGGCTTCAGGCGCAAACGCGGCCTGCGCATCGACCATATCCTTATCAGCCACGCCCTTAAACCTCTGGCTCGGGCCTGCCACATCGACACAGCACCCCGAAAAAATGAGCGCCCGAGTGACCATGCGCCGGTGGTGTTGACACTGGAAAGTGAGCCGCTTTCAGCAGAGTCAGTGGCTACGAATCATGCGTCACCACCTGCCCCTTTTTTATCCAAGCCCAATTCCTGAATTTTTCGGGTAATGGTATTGCGACCAATGCCGAGTTGATTGGCAGCATCAATGCGTCGGCCGCGGGTGTGGGTTAAGGCGGCTTGAATCAACCTCGCCTCAAATCTGCGGGTTAACACATCCCACACATCACCGTGGCCTGTGCGTAACAGCGTTAAAGCTTCGTCTTCTAATTCCAACTCCCAACCCGTCAGTGGGGCGACAACCGCTTTTTCCAAACCAAGGGGCTGCGTTGGCCACACCAGGTCTGGAGTGCTTGAGGTTTCAGTGGATTCTGAATCTAAAGATGGATTTGAAATCTCGGATGGTGATGCGGCCGATGCCAGCGCATTCATTCGCGCGTGGTCCACCCAATCGCTGCCGTTACCAGCGTGCAAACCCAAACGCGAAAGGCCTAACTCAGGAGGTAAATCTTTAGGCTCAATCACCTGGGCTGGCGCCATGACCGTCAGCCAATGGCAGATATTTTGGAGTTGGCGTACATTGCCCGGAAAGGCGAAGTTTTCCATTGCCGCCAAGGCGGTGTCTGAAATGCGCTTGGACTCCACGCCGAGTTGTTTTGCGCTGTGCTGTAAAAAATGACGGGTAAG
>SXSX01000035.1 GCA_005793295.1 Burkholderiales bacterium
AGCCAAACCAGCTCGCGCGGCTTGCGGTAGCTTCCGTAGATCAGACCACGGAACATGTGCATATAAATGACGACAAAGAATGCCGAGGCTCCGGTTGAGTGCATATAGCGAATCAACCAGCCCCAAGGAACGTCGCGCATGATGTACTCGACAGAACCAAACGCCAAAGCAGCATCAGGTTTGTAGTGCATCACCAAGAAAATTCCCGTGACGATTTGAATCACCAACACGAAGAGTGCAAGGGATCCAAAAATATAGAAAAAGTTGAAGTTTTTCGGAGCGTAATACTGACCTAAGTGCTCGTTGTAAAGCTTGCTCAAAGGGAATCGGTTGTCAACCCAGTTCAACAACTTTGCGCCTGCGGGCGCGTTCGGGGATATTTCTTTCATTTCAGCCATGGGGTACTCCGAATCAGGCTTGGGTGTCTTCGCCAATCAGCAACTTGCTGTCGGAGAGGTACATGTGTGGCGGGATTTCCAAGTTGTCTGGCGCAGGCTTATTTTTGTAAACGCGTCCTGCCATATCAAAGGTCGAACCGTGGCAAGGGCAGAGGAAACCGCCTTTCCAGTCATCTGGCAAAGAAGCTTGTGCGCCGAGTTGAAACTTATCGGAAGGCGAGCAACCCAAATGGGTACAAATACCCACAGCGACGAGAAACTCGGGCTTGATAGATCGGCCTTCGTTGCGCGCGTAGACAGGGGTGAACTCATCTTGCTTGCGCTTGGAATCGGGGTCTGCAAGTTGGCCATTGAGTGTGTTCAAGGTCGCCAACTGCTCCGGGGTGCGCCGAACAATCCAAACGGGCTTGCCGCGCCACTCTACGGTAATTTTTTCACCGGGTTTGATCGCGGAAATATCGACTTCAACCGCTGCGCCAGCGGCTTTGGCTCGCTCAGAAGGCTGAAATGTGCTTACAAAAGGAACGGCGGTTGCTGCTGCACCAACGATACCTGTACAGGAAGACGCAATGATCCAAGTCCGTTTACTGGGGTCAGCCGGCATGTTGCCAGCGAGGGTGTCACTCATGAGAATCCTCAAGAAAAATCACTACAAGGGAAGTCCGCTATTGTAGCGGAGAGCAAAGTCAGGATAGCTTCACGGCCATTCGCACAGCCGCCAACAAGCTAGCGGCATCCGCAAGACCCTGCCCGGCGATGTCAAAAGCGGTCCCATGGTCTGGGCTGGTTCGCACCAAAGGGAGGCCTAAAGTGACATTCACGCCCTGTTCGACGCCCAAATATTTCACAGGGATCAGTCCTTGATCGTGGTACATCGCAATAACCACATCAAACTCCGCTAATTTTCCAGTCGCTGCACGGGCTCGCATAAAAACGGTATCCGGAGCCCACGGGCCACTGACATCGCAGCCTTGGGATTGGGCCATTTGGATGGCCGGCGCAATCACGTCGATTTCTTCTCGCCCAAAAATTCCCCCTTCCCCCGCGTGGGGGTTTAAGCCCGCCACTGCCATACGCGGTATACGCCCAAGCATCCTACTTAGCGCTTGGTGGGTGATTTGGATGGTTTGCAACACCTTGTCATACGTCACCGCCGCCAAGGCGTCGCGCAAAGACAAATGAATACTGACCAACACCGTTCGCAACTCGTCATTGGCTAGCATCATGCGAACCGGCATCTTTGCAATAGGTAGATTTAAGTGCTGCGCTGCAAGGGCTTGTAAAAGCTCGGTATGTCCGGGGTACTGTTGGTAAGGCTCTCCAGCGGCTGCCAATGCCTCTTTGTTGATTGGCGCTGTCACCAGGGCAGCGATCTCGCCGCGTAATGCTGCTTGCGCGGCCCATGTGACGCAGCGCCCAGCAAATTCCCCCGCCAATGGGCTCACTCGCCCCCAAAAAACCGGTTTTAAAGTCTCGCCCACTTGCAAAACAGGAATCACCTTTTCATTTCGTGCGAAAACTTCCTGCGGCTGTGAGATTCGAGCCGCATTCCAAGGTGAAGGATTTTCTTTGTCAATTAATTCACATGCCCGTTGCATCACAGCGAGGTCTCCGGCCACAAAACAGTTGCGCATCAACGCGGGCTCCTGCGCAAAGGCTTTGGCAATAATTTCAGGCCCAATGCCGGCAGAGTCGCCCATAGTGATGGCGATGCATGGACTTTTTTTTTCTTGAGGAGACGAAGGAAGATCGCTCATGCCGGATTCTCAATATCAATGAATACATGGTCCATGCCCATCTGCTGCGCAATGTGCGCTGCCAATGCCGGCGCCCCGTAACGCTCACTGGCATGGTGACCACAGGCCAAAAACGAAACACCGCATTCACGGGCGTGGTGGGCTTGCGGCTCTGAAATTTCTCCTGTTAAGAACGCATCGACCCCCGCTGCAATCGCAGCTTCAAAATAGACTTGCGCTCCTCCTGAACACCACGCGACACGCCGGATGGGCCCTGCGCGTCCTTCGACCAGTTGAACTGTGCGGCCCATCACCGCCTGTACATGGTCAGCGAGCGCCTGGGCGCTGGAAAAACTTGGAGCGGCTGGCGTTCCTTGCCAGCCTAACTGTTGATCACCAAATCGCCCGTCGCCAACAAACCCCAATCGCTCACCCCACTGCGCGTTATTGCCCCAAAGAGGATGGGCATCGAGCGGCAAATGGTAGGCGTAGAGATTGATGTCATGCGCCAGCAACAATGCCAGCCGCTTGCGCATCCATCCCGTCACACGCCCATCTTGACCGCGCCAAAACAGACCATGGTGTACAAAAATAGCGTCTGCTTGTTCTGCGATGGCGGCTTCAATGAGCGCTTGGCTGGCGGTCACACCAGAGACGATTTTTTTGATTTCTGCCCGCCCTTCAACCTGCAGCCCATTGGGGCCATAGTCCTTGAAACGGTCTGGCTCTAGCAACGCATCAAATGCACTAAGGAGTTCTTGGCGGTCAGTCATTCCCTAATTATCCGACCACTTGGGGTCGAAAATTGAAAACCCTTTTGTAAACCCATTTTGTAAGGGTCTCAGGCCTACAATTTAGCCCTTGGCTGCCCCCCGGGGCGCAGCGTCTAATGGACACCGCAATGAATCGTTTTTGGCTTTTGTTTTCTCAAACTGTCACCGTGCTTCTAGCCACCTATTTTGTGGTGGCTACTTTGAAGCCCGAATGGACCCGGCCAGTAATGACCGCCAGCACCTCAGTGGCATTATTAGAAGCGCCTACAACGCTTTTCAATGACGCCCCTCAAGGAAGTTTCCGCTTAGCTGCAAAAAGAGCGTCTCTCGCCGTTGTCAGTATCAGTACCCGCAAGGACGCCCGCAAAAACAAACTCGGGGCCGATCATTGGTTTCGCTTTTTTAACGGCGACCCCGAAAACGCACCTTCTGGCGGCTTGGGCAGCGGAGTGATTCTGAGTAGCAGTGGATACATCCTGACCAATAACCATGTGATAGAAGGTGCTGATGGAATAGAAGTGGTTTTAAACGATGGGCGGCGTTCGCAAGCGAAAGTCATCGGCACTGATCCTGACAGCGATTTGGCCGTTCTCAAAATTGAGCTCGACAAACTCCCCGTCATTGTGTTGGGTGACTCTGACGCCCTTCAAGTAGGGGATCAAGTTTTAGCGATTGGCAATCCATTTGGCGTAGGCCAAACGGTTACCAGTGGCATTGTGAGTGCGCTTGGACGCAATCAGCTAGGCATCAACACGTTTGAGAACTTTATCCAAACCGATGCAGCAATCAACCCCGGCAACTCAGGCGGCGCACTGGTGGATATTCAAGGAAACTTACTGGGCATCAATACCGCGATTTACTCCCGGTCCGGAGGCAGTATGGGGATTGGTTTTGCCATTCCGATAGCAACCGCTAAACAAGTCCTCGAGAGCCTCGTCAAGAACGGCAAGGTAACGCGCGGTTGGATTGGCGTAGAGCCCAACGACCTTTCTGCTGAACTGGCCGAGGCGTTTGACACCGCAACAATCAGCGGCGTGATTATTACGGGTGTTCTGCAAAACGGCCCTGCTGCGCAGGCCGGATTACGACCGGGGGACATCATTCTCACGATTGAGACAAGTCCGATTCAGAACGTCACGCAGATGTTGGCCAAAGTCGCCGGCTTACCGCCTGGCAAAAGTGTCACATTTACGGTTCAACGCAAGCAGCAAAAACTGGCGCTCAATATCACCCCGGGAACCCGGCCCAAACCCAGAGCCGTAGCACCCTAGCTTCTTAAAGCCCTAGTTTCTAAAAGCGTACGCAAAGACTAGCTGCCGGCGCTGGCTTTGGTTTCTTCTTTTGCAACCGGTTCTTCGGGAGCGGCTTCCTCGTCGAGCGGCGCTGCAGTGTGGCGAATAAAAAATTGGGCCGACCAAATGCCGATCTCATACAAGATACACATCGGTATCAAAAGTGCCAACATCGAAACCGGATCAGGCGGGGTCACCAAACCCGCCACCGCTGCCGCTCCTACCACAAAATAAGACCGGAATTTTTTCAGCTGTTCTACTGAAACAATTTTCATTCGGGCCAATATCACCACCACGATGGGCACTTCAAAGGCCACGCCAAAGGCAATAAACATGGTGATCACGAAATCAAGATAGGCCTCAATATCAGGGCTTACCGCCACAGAACTAGGTGCCATTTTTTGAATCGCTGGGAAGGCCTGCCCGAAAACAAAAAAGTAACAAAACGCAGCGCCGGTGTAAAAAAGCAAGGTGCTAGCAGTTAGCAAGGGCATGACAAGATTTTTCTCGTGGCGGTACAAGCCTGGGGCAACGAAGGCCCACATTTGGTAAAGAATCCAAGGCAAGGCAACTGCGATAGCCGCCATGACTGACACTTTAATAGGCACCAAAAAGGGCGATACCACGCCCACGGCAATCATCTTGGAACCTTCTGGCAAGGAGCGAACCAAGGGCATCGCCAAGAAGTCATACAAAGCCGATGGGCCGGGATAAAACACCAATACTAAAAAAATGATCGCTATGCCATAAATGGCTTTGAGTAGGCGATCTCGCAGTTCAAACAGATGCTGGACGAACGGTTGCTCCGTGCCTTTGAGTTCATCGTCTGTAGGTTTGGGTTCGGTCATGGATTCACTTTAGGGGGCCGAAACCGCGCCACACGGGCTGCGCCAGACAAAGCTTTGGTTCGCAAGCCCTCTCGGGCCTTGTACCAGCGTGGGGTGACGTTGATTTTGATGCGCCAACGTTTTTTTACGTTTCGGTAGGGTGTCGTATAGGGCTCAGACAGCGTTTCTCCAGCCATTTGAACCGCTTCACTCCACTGGGATTCGAATTCACTGGACGCGGTTTGAATAGAGTTTTCAACTTCTTTCCCCGCGTCCTCAACCGCTTCTTTCATCTTCTTCAACGCGTCAAGATCCATCGAGCGATTGACCTCTTCCTTGACATCGGCCACATAGCGCCGTGCCCGCCCCAAAAGTGCGCCCAGCGTTTTGGCTAATCCGGGGAGCTTGTCAGGGCCGATGACGATCAGGGCGATTCCGCCCACAATCGCTAGCTTGGTAACCCCAATATCAAACACGAGGATGCATCTCGGGAACGAAGAAAGTCAAATGACAAAAGGCTCAAAGCTTCGGCTTGGCTTCTACGTCAATCGCATCTTTGTTTGTGGTTGGCGCGGGGGCTGCGGTGTTGGCAGTGACTTGCTGCGCTGCCGCCTCAGCTGCCTTTTCCTCGTTTTGTTTCATGCCGTCTTTGAAGCCCTTGACCGCACCACCCAAATCAGCGCCGATGTTGCGTAATTTCTTAGTGCCAAAAATAACCACAATGATGACTAAAAAAATGATCAGGTGTGTTGTTGATAAACCCATGTTGCTTTCTCCTAAGGAATGTATCGAATTCTAGCTTGCGCTAACCGCGCAGCCAAGGGCGCGTTCCGCCCATCACGTGAAAGTGCAGATGCCTGACTTCCTGGCCGCCCTCGGTGCCAGTATTGGTTACCAAGCGATAACCCCCATTTGGATAAGGGTTACAACCCTCTTGTAAAGCCAATTTCGGAACCACACCCAATATGCGCCCGAGTAAACCTTGGTGCTGCTCAGTCACTTGGGCCATCGACGGGAGATGAAGTTTTGGAATGATTAAAAAATGTACGGGCGCCCAGGGCGCGATGTCATGAAAGGCGTAAATTTCATCGTCCTCATAGACCTTGCGCGAGGGAATCTGATGGCTTGCAATTTTGCAAAACAGGCAATCGGGGTCGTGTTGCGGATGGGTCATGGCTCTAACTTCTCTCTGGCAATGGCTTTGCGAAGCGCCTTTTCTTCCATCCCACTGGTTCCTTCGCGACGCTCTAATTCAGCGATGACCTCTGCCGGGGTTAAGCCGTAATGGGCTAAGGCAATCAGGGTGTGAAACCATAAATCGGCGACTTCATAAATGACTTTGGATTTGTCAGCCCCGTGGTCCACATCCTTGGCAGCCATCACCACCTCGGTGGCCTCTTCCCCAATTTTTTTAAGGAAGGCGTCGGGCCCTTGGTGCAGCAAACGCGCCACATAGCTCGCCTGCGGATCGCCCCCATTGGCAACTTTGCGGCTTTCAATCACAGCCGCCAGACGCATTAACGCGTCTGCGGACGAGGAAGGGGGCGACAAGGATGAGGTCATGGTGTTACTTGTAAATAGTGTCAGGATTTTTCAAAACAGGGTCAACGCTTTGCCATTGGCCGTCTTTTAAAACACTGAAAAAGCAAGAATGGCGGCCCGTATGGCAGGCAATTCCAGGCGTGTGACCTTCTTGGGTGACGGTCAGCAGCACTACGTCGTTATCGCAGTCGATGCGAATTTCATGGACAGTTTGCACATGGCCCGACTCCTCGCCCTTCAACCACAGCTTGTTGCGCGAACGGCTGAAATACACCGCCCGCTTTAATGCAGCCGTTTTCTCCAGCGCCTCGCGGTTCATCCACGCAAACATCAGCACGTCGCCGCTGTCTTTTTCTTGGGCGATCACGGGCACCAGCCCCTTGTCGTCCCATTTGATGTTGTCTAGCCAATTCATAGGGGGTGATCTTACTCAGTACTGAAACCTCAGTTGGACAATTTCTAGCTGATCAACTAACGCTCCACACCCTACCCCGCATCAAGTTGAGCGATAGAGGCCAGTAAGCGCCGGGCGTTGGTCGGTGTGCGCAGCAAATAGGCAGTTTCCTCCAGCGCTTTGTAATCGTCCAGTGAGATCATCACCACCGATTGATCGCCATTGCGCGTGATGATCAGCGGCTCGTGGTCTTCACACACACAGTTCATCACGCCAGCTAAATTGGAGCGTGCTGTGCTGTAGGTCATGGAATTCATCAATCACTCCTTAAGTCGTACCATTCATCGTACATAGGGACCAACACTTTGGCAATTTACGGCCATTAACAAGCTGTTAAAACGAAGCGTCACGGAACGCCCGCAGCGAAATAGATGCCTTGGCAGGGAATGGCTTCAAACCCTTGCGAACTAAGCCGCACACAATGTGCCTTACGTCAGTTTCCGGGTGTTCTAGCGTTGGCTTCACATCGCCAGCGCCGGATTTCATTTTCAATCTCCGTATGAACTACGAAACCTTGTGAGAACTCAGCGAGCGCGTTGATACACTCGAGTCTGGCCGCTTGCGTGAATGATTAGGACTGAGCTTTCTTAATTATGGCGCTCAAATCCTGCGGGACTGGCATCGGTTTCAGCGCACTCACGTTGGCGCCGCCGGTGTTGCCTTCGGGAACGAGTCCAATCGCGGTCATTGTCGTGGCCCCCATCAGCCGAAGGATCTGCCCGAGCACCTCTGTTGGACGACGATAGCGAATTCCCCATCGGAGCATGTGCAGATGGACTCGCACATGCTCGTAGGTCGATGCCTGGCCAAGAATGTGAGCCCGTTCAAGATGCGAAAAGGCCAGGGCGCTCTGGCCGGCCGATTCGGCAGCGTGGGACTGACGAATCTCTTCGTCTACATACGGGGCGATATTGTTTGCAAACTTACTCATGATGTCCCATGGGTCCTAACGTTCGTTTTAGCGAGGGGTTAGGCCTTACTACTCGCGACATGTTTAAGTTGACTGCTTCATGGCAGTAACTTCAATCTCGATCTTCATACGTGGATCAAGCAGCTTGGCCGAGATCATCATGGCTGCGGGGCGAACGTTTCCGAGGTACTTCTTTAGGACTGGCCAACACTGTTCAAAGTCCTCGCCGTTCGGTAGTACGTAGGTCACCCTGACCGTGTCTGCGAGGCTAGCGCCAGCCTTGCGCAACGCTTGATCGATGTTCTTTAGACACTGCTCGGCTTGCTCAGCTACGCCTTCTTCAATGGTCATCATTTCGTAGTTGAATCCGGTCGTACCGGACACGAAGACGAACGGTCCTTGGGCGACTGCGCGTGAGTAGCCGATCTGCTCTTCAAAGACTGATCCGGAGCTGATGAGTTGGCGATCCATGATTTTGACAAAGAGTACTGAAGGAGGGGGAATTGTGAGGCCTAACGTCTGAGCTCAGTGGCCGCCGAAGGCGGTCAGCTGGAGCAATGGCTGGGCGGCGCTATCGCTAGCAGATCTACTTTTTGGCCTTGCAGTCGTTCCCCTTGTACGTCCATGAGACCACGCGAGAACCCTCCAATTCAAATGTTGTCATGCACGACATGCCGATATTCATTGCTGGGCTTCCCCCAACTGCCGTTGTGTATGCGGTGTTTCCGATCACATTGGTCTGGTACGTCGGTGACGTACCTGGCAAGTAAACATTGCGCTTGGCTGAATAGACGGTGAACTTTCTGCCACCTGCCTCATACGCCTGAACTGGAGGGCCCCAACTGCGAACAAGGTCAATCTCTTGGGCGCCAACCCAGGAGTTGAGAACCTTCTCGTAGCCGGCTGTGGTTGCGCAGCCTGAAAGCGCGAAGACAGCGAAGATTGCAAGGTAGCGGAACATGAGCCCTCCTGTGTGGTTGATTGGCTGTGATGCCCAACGTAATGTAGACCACAAAACCCGGATGGATACATCCGGGCACAGTCGATACATCTTTTTGATGAAGTGGCTGTAAGCCGCTTGCTCGGTCAGGTGCGAGAGTGTAATTGATGCCCAAACTCACTAGTGTCCGGTAAATTTCATGCTTGATGTCCGCAAACGTAGGCTACACGTGCCCTGTAAGCCGATTTTTGATTCCGACGATTTGAAACGCGCATTTGCCGCGAAGGCTTACCGTTACCTCTTTTTGGGAGGTTTGCGG
>SXSX01000036.1 GCA_005793295.1 Burkholderiales bacterium
AGTCTTTTTGTAACACACGATCAAGTTGAAGCCATGACGCTGGCCCAGCGCATGATCGTTATGAACGGCGGCCAGTTGGAGCAGTTCGGAACCCCAGAAGAGGTTTACACGCGTCCCGAGACTACATTTGTGGCCAGCTTTATAGGTTCACCTCCCATGAATCTTTTGAGACATGCACCCGGTGCTAATTCAGATGTGATAACCGGCATAAGGCCTGAACATTTAGACATCACACCTTCAGGGTGGGAGCTTCAGGTCGACGCGGTAGAAATGTTGGGTGCAGAGCGACTTATTCATGGTCACTGGTTGCATGGAAATTCTGAAGAATCGCTCACCATTCGCACAGACGAGTCCTGTATTTCCCCCCCATTGGGCTCGACGCTTTTTGTAACCCCTCGGCCTGGACGCATTCATCGATTTGATGCTGGCTCCGGTCGAAGAATTGCGGAGGCTTGATGCACTTGGGATGCATGTTGTTCTTGGGGATATAGTCAAAGACAACATGCACCCACTCAAAAAACTCCTCTCCTACGCCCGCGCCTACCGCCGTGATTTCCGCATCGCGGCTATGTATTCGGTACTCAATAAGTTTTTTGATATCTTGCCCGAGGTATTGATTGGCGCTGCGGTGGATGTGGTGATTAAGGGCGACCAGAGTTTTTTAGCCCGCAACGTGTTGGGCGCAGTAGGCATTACCAGTACCTGGCACCAGTTGTTGGCGCTAGGCGCATTGAACGTGGTGATCTGGGGGGGTGAATCGCTGTTTCAGTATCTCTATGAGGTGAAGTGGCGTCAGCTGGCGCAAGACATTCAGCACGATCTGCGTTTAGATACCTACGGCCACGTTCAGAAATTGGACATGGCGTATTTTGAAAATCAGCGCACCGGTAATTTGATGGCGATTTTGAACGACGATATCAACCAGATGGAGCGTTTCTTAAACGGCGGGGCGAACCAAATCATCCAAGTGTTTTGTTCGTCGTTGATGATCAGCGCTGTTTTTTTTGCGATGCAGCCCGGCATTGCTTTGATCGCGCTCTTGCCGGTCCCTGTCATTTTGTTTGGTGCGTTTTGGTTTCAGAAGCGCTTGGCTCCGCGCTATGCGGAAGTTCGCGAGGCCGCTGGTGATGTGGGCGCTCGCCTAAACAATAACCTGCTGGGGTTGGCAACCATCAAAGCGTTTGCAACCGAGGGTTTTGAAGCGGCGCAGATCGGGCAGGCAAGCAACCGCTACCGCAGCGCGAACTCCAAAGCCATTCGGGTCAGTTCGGCCATTACACCCGTGATTCGGATGGCGATTTTGAGCGGATTTACCGCTACCTTGCTCTACGGCGGATGGCTGACCCTTCACGATGATTTAGCTGTGGGCGCATATTCGGTGTTGGTGTTTCTAACCCAACGCCTGCTGTGGCCGATGACGGGTTTGGCCGATGTCGCAGACATGTACCAACGCTCTATGGCGGCGATTGATCGCGCTATGCAACTTTTGGGAACGCCCATCACCATTGCTTACGAAGGCCAGCACTTTGACAAAGCAAAAATTCAAGGCGAGTTACGTTTTGAAAACGTTGGCTTTTCCTATGACAGCACCGACCCCGATGTTCCTACAGTTCAAGGTATCAATATCACCTTGGTAGCGGGAAAAACAACCGCATTCGTTGGAACCACGGGTTCAGGTAAGTCCACCTTGGTGAAACTCCTGTTGCGGTTTTATTCGCCACAACAAGGGCGAATTTTGTTGGACGGCCAAGCTATTGACGCATTGAACTTGCAAGACCTGCGACGCTGTATGGGTTATGTTGCCCAGGATTCTTTTCTGACCGATGGGACGGTGGCTGAGAACATTGCTTACGGCTCAGACAATGTGAGTGAAGCTGCCATTGCAGACGCAGCGCGGGCGTCCGAATCCACTGAATTTATTTTGAAGCTGCCTTTGGGTTTTGCAACCCGCATCGGCGAGCGGGGGCAAAAGCTCTCGGGAGGGCAGCGTCAGCGCTTGGCGCTTGCCCGCGCCATCCTAAAGAATCCGCCCATTTTGATTCTGGACGAAGCGACGAGTGCAGTTGATAATGAAACGGAAGCAGCGATTCAACGCTCCTTAGACGTTGTGTCACGCAACCGGACTACGATTGTGATTGCCCACCGACTCTCGACTGTGCGCCAGGCTGATTGCATTCACTTGATGGAAGACGGGCAGATTGTCGAAAGCGGGACGCATGAAGCTTTGATCGCACGCGATGGTGGTTATGCCGCACTTTGGCGTTTACAAACAGGAGAACGACTGATATGAAAACGACGCATTCGAGTGATTCCCTAGAACCTGCAGGACAATTCGCATTGTTGTTGCAGCGGCGATTTGGTCCATTTTTTTGGACGCAATTCAGCGGTGCTGCAAACGACAACGTTTTTAAGTTTGCATTCACCGTGATGGTGACCTACCAATTGTCTGTCGATTGGCTGCCGCCATCGTTAGCGGGTTTGGTTATTGGCGCTTTATTCATACTTCCCTACGTTCTTTTTTCTGCAAGCAGCGGACAACTGGCAGACAAATGGGAAAAAGCGCGGCTCATGCGTGCTGTCAAAAATTTAGAAATTGCCATCATGGCCTTGGCGGTATTTGGATTTATTCAAGGCAACGCCGTCATCTTGCTGATTTGCACTTTTTTGATGGGTTGCCATTCCACCTTATTTGGCCCCGCTAAATTTGCGTACCTGCCTGACGCCTTAAACGAGAAGGAATTGGTCGGTGGCAACGGCATGGTGGAGATGGGAACGTTTGTGGCTATCTTGCTTGGCAATATGGTAGGCGGCTTGTTGGTGGCTATTCCGCAGGTGGGCCATGCAGTTGTTGCCTGCGCTTGTGTACTTTTTGCTGTTTTGGGGCGTATTGCTGCGGGTCGCATTCCGAGTTACCCCGCCACAGCGCCTGATTTGCGCTTGGACTGGAACCCGTTTTTTCAAACCTGGAAAAACATTCAGATGTCGCGGCAAGACCCTGTGGTTTTTCGCTCTTTGCTAGCTATCAGTTGGATGTGGTTTTTTGGGGCGGTTTTTTTGAGCCAGTTTCCTGCCTTTGCCAAAGAAGTTTTGCATGGCAATGAGCAGGTGGCCTCTTTGCTATTGGTGGTTTTTTCTGTCGGAGTGGGTGTCGGGGCTTTAATGTGCGAAGGCTTAAGCCGAAGAAAAAATTCTTTGGGCTTGGTGCCGCTTGGCGCATTAGGAATGAGCGTATTTGCCATCGATTTGTACTTCGCCTCGCGAGGCTTGCCCCAAGTGCCCCTCATGGACTTTGCGACTTTTGCACAACAACCCGCCCATTGGCGAGTCATGGCGGATTTGGGTTTGATGAGTTTGTTCACAGGACTCTACAGCGTGCCGATGTACGTTTTGATTCAACAACGTAGCCACGCTTCGCACCGCGCCCGCATCATTGCGGCCAACAACATCATTAACGCGCTATTTATGGTGGCCAGCTCTCTGATTGCTGGCGCATTACTTACGTCAGGCTACTCAATCCCCGAGGTTTTTATGCTGACGGGTTGTGTGAACTTGGTGTTCTCTGCCTATGTATTTTGGCGGGTTCCAGAGTACTGGAACGGCTTTATCGCGCTGTTTAAGACTTCAGCGCGACTTTAGACAAATCGGACCCGAGCGCCCGGCGTTCGTCAAACACAAAACACCCGCCGGTGTAGTGCTTGCCGTCGGTTTCTTCAAAGTATTTGAGAATACCGCCTTCGAGTTGGTACACGTTTTCTAACCCTTCTTCGCGCATCAAGATGGCAGCTTTTTCGCAGCGAATGCCGCCAGTACAAAAGCTCACCACGGTTTTGCCAACGAGTTCGGCTTTGTGGGCCCGCAGGGCGTCCGGAAATTCCGTGAACTTGGTGATGCGCAAATCAATCGCGCCTTCAAAGGTCCCCTCATCAACCTCAAAGTCATTGCGCGTATCCAGGGTGACTACGGAGCGGCCTTCGTCGTCAGTCCCTTGCACGAGCCAACGTCTGACGGTTTCTGCGGTAACAGCAGGAGCGCGGCCTTGGGCGGGTTGAATCGCGGGGTGGTTCATGCGAATGATTTCGCCCTTGACCTTGACCAGCATTTTTTTAAATGGCTGGTTGTCGGACCAACTCTCTTTGGGTGTGATGTCACCAAACCGTGGATCGGTATGTAACTGGCCTACAAAGCGGCGCACGGTTTCAGGCGGCCCGGCTAAAAACAAATTAATACCTTCTTCGGCTAACAAGATAGTCCCTTTGAGCTGCAAGGCTTGGGCGCGAGCCAGAAAAAGCGCCCGAAGTTCCAGGGTATCCGTGAGCGGGGTAAATTTGTAGGCCGAGATGTTAAGAATGGTGTTCACAGGGGGGATTTTACGGAGCCCGGGCCGGGGCTGCGAAAACCTACAATGCTTGGATGTTTATTCACCTGCGCATTCACACAGAGTTTTCGGTCGTTGACGGTACCAACCGCATCGACGAGCTAGTCGGATTGGCCGCCCAAGACCAGCAACCCGCCTTGGCGATTACGGACCTGAACAACCTCTTTGGCGCAATCAAGTTTTATAAAAAATCCCGTGACAACGGAGTGAAGCCGATTCTTGGCGCCGAAGTGATTTTGGAAGGCTTGGGTGCCGATACCAATGCTGTCTCGCGCATTGTGTTGTTGGTTCAAAACAAGCAGGGTTACTTGAACCTCTCGGAGTTGCTGGCGCGCTCCTACACGCAAAATACAGGCAAGGCTATGGTGGTTGCCAAGCTGGAATGGTTGCAGGAACTGAGCGAGGGTTTGATTGCACTGTCAGGCGCCCAAGCCGGCCCCGTCGGGCAAGCCTTGGTTCAAGGGGACACGGAGCGTGCGCATGAGTGGGCTTTGCAGTTATCAAGCATTTTTACCCACCGCTTTTATTTGGAAATTCAACGCGCTGGGCGCTTGGATGACGAGGCCCATGTGGCGGCCTGCGTCCAGTTGGCAGCGCGTATGCATTTGCCTGTGGTCGCGACGCATCCAGTTCAGTTTTCGCAGCCCGATGATTTTGAAGCGCATGAAGCCCGGGTCTGTATTTCCGATGGTGAGTTACTTAGTAACCCCAAACGGATCCGCCGATTTACGCGCGAGCAGTATTTCAAAACCAGCGCAGAGATGGAGGCTTTGTTTGCCGATATCCCTTCGGCTATTTTCAACACCCAAGAAATCGCCAAGCGCTGTAACCTCAGTTTGGTGTTAGGCAAGCCGCAACTGCCAGAGTTCCCCACCCCTCTGGTGGACGGTGTGCGCATGATTCCGGAAGATTATTTTCGGTACGCTTCCCACGAAGGGCTCAAAGAGCGCATGTTGCACTTGTACCCGCAAGAGTCAGAGCGGCAAGCGCAGATGCCAAGGTACGTTGAGCGTCTCGAGTTTGAGCTCACGACCATTGTGAATATGGGCTTTCCGGGTTATTTCTTGATCGTTGGTGATTTCATTAACTGGGCCAAAAGCAATGGCTGCCCAGTTGGACCTGGGCGCGGTTCCGGCGCAGGCTCGTTGGTGGCGTACGCCTTGAAAATTACTGACTTGGACCCACTGCAGTACAAGCTGCTTTTTGAGCGTTTCTTAAATCCGGAGCGGGTATCCATGCCCGACTTCGATATTGATTTTTGCCAAGGCAATCGCGACCGGGTGATTGATTACGTTAAAGAAAAATACGGCAAAGCTGCGGTCAGCCAGATTGTGACTTTTGGAACGATGGCCGCCCGCGCGGCGATTCGTGACGTTGGGCGGGTACTTGACTTTAGCTATCCGTTTTGTGACGGAATCAGTAAGCTCATCCCTAATAAGCCTGGAACCTCGGTCTCCTTGCAGGTTGCGCCCACAGAGCGCAAAAAAGACGATAAGACGGTGTACGCCAGCGAAGCCGAACCCCTTTTGGCCGAGCGCGAGGCCAAGGAGGAAGACGTTAAAACGTTGTTGGAGTTGGCCCGCAAGTTAGAAGGCATGACGCGCAATGTAGGAATGCATGCGGGTGGCGTTTTGATTGCGCCGGGTAAGCTCACCGACTTCTGCCCGCTGTACCAACAGCCAGGCAGCGAATCGGCGGTAAGCCAATACGACAAAGATGACGTCGAAGCCATTGGCTTGGTGAAGTTTGACTTCTTAGGCTTGGCGACCTTAACGATTTTAGAAATCGCCAAGGAATTCATCAGCACACGACACGCGGGACAAGAAAACTTTGCGTTTGAGAACCTGCCGCTTAATGATCCCGAGGTGTACCGTCTTTTTTCTGAAGGAAAAACGGAAGCGGTCTTTCAGTTTGAAAGCCGTGGGATGCAAGGTATGTTGCGCGATGCGAAGCCCACGCGCTTAGAAGATTTAATTGCACTTAACGCGCTCTACCGTCCCGGCCCCATGGACTTGATCCCGAGTTTTGTGGCGCGTAAACACGGACGCGAAGAGATTGAATACCCGCACCCCCTGGTTGCAGAGATGTTGTCGGAGACCTACGGCATCATGGTGTACCAAGAACAGGTGATGCAAACCGCGCAGATTTTGGGTGGCTACTCTTTGGGTAGCGCTGATATGTTGCGCCGTGCGATGGGTAAGAAAGATGCCGAAGAAATGGCCAACCATCGGGCAATCTTTCGCGCAGGCGCGGCCAAGAACAATATCACCGAAATTAAAGCCGATGAAGTATTTGACTTGATGGAGCGGTTTGCGGGCTACGGATTTAATAAATCCCACGCTGCGGCTTACTCCCTCTTGGCGTACCACACCGCTTGGATCAAGGTCCACTACACGGCCGAATTCTTTTGCGCCAATATGACAGTGGAGATGGACGACACCGATAAGCTCAAGATTTTATTTGGTGATGCCGAAAAATTTAATATCCACTTTGAGCCGCCCAATGTCAACCGAGGCGTTTACCGGTTCGAGCCTATCTCTAACCAACACATTCGGTATGGATTAGGCGCGATCAAGGGAACTGGCCAACAGGCCATCGAGGCGATCATCGCGGCTCGCGAAGGCCGTGGCCCGACCGCAGAGGCGGGGCCCTTCACCAGCTTGTTTGATTTTTGTCGCCGGGTCGAGCGTTCGCGTTTGAACAAGCGCTGCCTTGAAGCCTTGATCAAAGCCGGTGCGTTTGATACCTTGGAACTCAACCGGGCAGCATTGCTTGCCTCAGTAGATCGTGCATTTGATTTTTCAGCCGCCGCCAGCGCCCATGAAAACCAAGTCGGCTTGTTTGATATGGGCGGGCCCGATGACCACGGCTCCAGTAGCCAAGAGCCTGAATTGGTCAGCGCTTTGCCATGGGGTGTGAAAGAGCGGCTGACCCAAGAAAAGTCGGCAGTGGGCTTTTACCTGTCGGGTCACTTGTTTGATGAGGTGGCTTTAGAAGTAAGACGTTTTGCCAAGCGCCCGATTGAAGAGTTACTAGAAACCCGAGAACCTCAATTGCTCGCGGGTATCGTGACCGATTTTCGGGTGATCAACGGCCAGCGCGGAAAGCTCGCATTGTTCAAACTCGATGACAAGTCTGCAACGATTGAAGCCCGCGCCGATGAAGGCTTGCTCAATGCCCACAAAAACCTGCTTAAAGAAGACGCTTTGATTATTGCGATGGGTAAAGCCCAGCCGGATCGGTTCTCGGGCGGTATGCAATTCACAATCACCCAGTTGTGGGATTTAGAACAGGCGCGTTGCCGGTTTGGAAAATTTCTGCGAGTCGCCATCAAACCCGATGCCCAAACCGCAGGCCCCGACATTGCCCAATTGCTGCGCGAGTTTCCTGCGCAACGTGAAATGACAGAGCAGGGCGAATTGGTGCGCGGCCTGTTGGTGCGTTTTGCGGTGGAATTACCGCCGGGTGATTCGATGGCCCCACAAGAAGGTGCGGTCGCGGAAGTTCAGCTGCATGACAACGCCCGTTTTTACCCCAGCGATGCAGCCCTGGCCCGCTGGCGCTCCCAGGCCGAGCAGGGCCAAGCGGTGATTGCTTACGATTGAATTATTAGCAAACTGACCTAATCGAGGGTTTTTGCTAGGGTCAAGCCCGAAAAAATTGTATACAGTTGTCTGGTTTAAATTTTAAATTTTGGGATTATTTATGTTTTACCGCCGTTTGTTTAAATCGAGTGCTGCTATCGCTGTGACCTTGGTTGCGTGCTCATCTTGGGCTCAATTGACCCCAATTAAGTTTCAATTGGACTGGCGATTTGAAGGGCCTGCGGCAATGTTTTTGGTACCTGTTGCAAAAGGATATTTCAAAGACGCGAAAGTGGATGTCACAGTGGATGCAGGAAATGGCTCTGGGGGAGCTGTCACCCGCGTAGCCTCTGGTTCTTACGATATGGGTTTTGCTGATTTGGCAGCACTCATGGAGTTTCATGCCAATAACCCTGACGCTCCGAATAAACCCGTCGCTGTAATGATGGTTTACAACAATACGCCGGCATCGGTGATGGCTTTAAAAAAATCCGGGATCAAAAAACCGACCGATCTATCGGGTAAAAAATTGGGAGCCCCTGTATTTGATGCTGGTCGGCGCGCATTCCCCATTTTTGCCAAAGCCAACAATGTAGATAACGTTGCTTGGACAGCCATGGATCCCCCGTTGCGGGAAACCATGCTGGTTCGTGGTGATGTGGACGCCATTACGGGCTTTACTTTTACATCGTTGCTGAATATCGAAGCGCGTGGTGTTAAGGCTGAAGATGTTGTGGTGTTGCCTTATGCTGATTTTGGAGTCAAGCTTTACGGTAACGCCATCATCGCCTCACCGAAATTGATAAAAGAAAATCCAGCGGCGATCAAAGCCTTTTTATTAGCATTCTCTAAAGGAATGAAGGACGTAATCACCAATCCTGCGGCTTCCATTGAAACGGTTAAAGCGCGTGACGGAATCATCAATACCGCTTTAGAAACGCGCCGTCTCCAACTGGCAATTGATACGGTGATCAATAGTCCTGATGCTCGCGCTGAAGGCTTTGGTCAAGTAAAAGGCCCACGCCTATCGTTAATGGCATCTCAGGTTTCTGATGCTTTCACTACAAAAACGCGGGTGAAAGCAGATGAGGTTTGGAATGGTTCTTTCTTGCCAGCGGCGAAAGACCTTGACGTTCTCCCTAAGAGTAAAAAATAACCCCCTCACTGATTGCTTAGGATGACCGATTCTTCTGATTACTTCGTTGAGTTTCAAAATGTTTGGCTGGCTTACAACGAGGAGTTACTTAAGCAAAATATTTATGCAGTTGAGGACATCAACCTTCAAGTGAAACAAGGCGAGTTCATTGCGATTGTTGGTCCTTCCGGGTGTGGAAAATCTACTTTTATGAAGCTCACCACTGGGTTGAAAAAACCCAGCAAAGGCTCCATCACCGTGGATGGACAAACCGTCACAGGACCTTTGAAAATTAGCGGCATGGCTTTTCAAGCGTCATCGCTTTTGCCATGGAGAACGACGCTTGATAACGTCTTGCTTCCTTTAGAAATTGTTGAACCGTTTCGATCGAATTTCAAAGCAAAAAAGGCCGAATACGAAGCACGTGCAATTAAACTTTTGGCTGCGGTTGGTTTGGCGGGATATGAACGCAAGTTTCCTTGGGAACTCTCAGGAGGAATGCAGCAGCGTGCCAGTATTTGCCGCGCTTTAATTCATGAACCCAAGATGCTTTTACTTGACGAGCCCTTTGGCGCTTTGGACGCTTTTACGCGTGAAGAACTTTGGTGTACTTTGCGTGACTTATGGACTGAGCAACAGTTTAATGTGATTCTGGTAACCCATGATTTGCGCGAGTCAGTTTTTTTGGCTGATACGGTGTACGTAATGTCTAAAAGTCCCGGGCGATTCGTTGTTAAGCGCGAGATTGATTTGCCCCGCCCCCGTGAGTTAGATGTGACCTACACGCCAGAATTTAGCCATATCGTTCAAGAATTACGTGGCCATATCGGTGCAATTCGCACTACGACATCTCCTATACCTTCAAAATAATCGCTATGAAGCAACAACAATTAGAACGCTGGTCGCCTTGGGTTTTGCTCATTGTCACCTTGGGTTTTTGGCAAGCGGTTTGTACCCTTTTCAGTGTCTCTGAATTTATTTTTCCTAGCCCTTTGAGAATTTGGCAACAAATGGTGGAATACCGCGATGTGATCGCGGGTCATGCGTGGCGGACTTTTTGGGTCACGATGGTGGGCTTTGGAATTGCGATCGTAGTAGGGGTTTTACTGGGTTTTGTGATCGGTAGTTCGCGCTTGGCTTACGCTGCCGTTTACCCCTTGATGACCGGTTTTAACGCGCTTCCTAAAGCAGCTTTCGTTCCGATTTTGGTGGTTTGGTTTGGTATTGGGGCCGGGCCTGCTATTTTGACTGCATTCCTGATTAGTTTCTTTCCCATCATGGTCAACATCGCCACTGGCCTTGCAACCCTCGAGCCCGAGTTGGAGGATGTACTACGCGTCTTGGGTGCAAAACGATGGGATGTTTTGGTGAAAGTGGGCTTGCCCCGTTCTATGCCCTATTTTTACGGTTCCCTCAAGGTTGCCATTACATTGGCTTTCGTAGGGACAACGGTGTCAGAGATGACCGCTGCCAATGAAGGTATTGGTTATTTATTGATCTCAGCAGGCTCCGCTATGCAAATGGGATTGGCATTTGCGGGATTGGTCGTAGTGGGTGCGATGGCAATGGTGATGTATGAGTTCTTTAGCCTGATTGAAAATCACACCACAGCGTGGGCGCATCGGGGTTCTCAAGCCCATTAAACAGTTTTTCACCTGACGGATTCAAAAGGTATACACCTATTGAATCGGTTCTAGGCACTGCCCCGTGACGTGACGTTGTGTCCTTTATTTGCAGCATCGAAAACCACGCAGCCACAAATAATGGCTTACCGCGCCTTCGGTCCAAGCGCGATCGTCATCGGGGAGGGCACCCGCCCATTGTCATCGCGCGGTAGCCGTATCGTTTTGTAGATGGCGTTGAGGGCCACTTCATCCCAATAGCTGTCGCCACTTTTTTTGCGAAGTTTGACGCTCAAAATAGTTCCGCTCGCATCGCAATAGACATCGTATTCGACGGACGGGTTGCCAGCTATTTCCTTATTTGGGGTAATGTGGGGACGAATAGCGGCCTGAATTTTCCCGCCGTAATTGGCGCCGGGCCCCGAACTCTGGGTCGCATTTCCTGTGGCTGTGGGTTCGCCATTTCCGGTTGTGCTTCCTGCTAAGCGCAGGGCGCGTTCTTTGGCTTCTTTCAGCCGCGCTGCGCTTTTCTTTTCTTCGGCCTTGGTCAGGGCTTCCGTTTTTTGTTTCTCAGCCGCGTCTTCTTTGCGTTGGGTCGCTTTGAGTTTTTCGGCTTTTGCGAGGTCTTCCTTGCGCTTTTCAGCTTTTATTTTTTCTTCTTTGAGCTTGAGTTCTTTCAGTTTGAGCTCTTTTTCTAAGCGCGCTTGTTCTTGTTTTTTTTCATTTTCGCGTTGGGCCTTTTGTTGGGCCAAAACGATATCCGCGTTGGTCTTTACCTCAGGCGCTGGAGGCGGAGGTGGGGGAGCGAGCTCCGGCTTTTTACTGATGGGCAGCAGGGTTTCAGTTTCTGGTGGAAGAGCGGGTTCGGGCGGGGCCGCTTCAACGGGCAGGGCGGACCACAGTTCGGCTTGAAAGCTTGCGGGCTCGAGTGCCGCTTGGTGCCATTGCACGCCCAAGGAAAGCGCAATAACTAAAAACACATGCGCAATCAAAGCGAGGCTAACCGCCCGTCCAAATCCGGGAACGGGTGGTGGAGTAAATTCTTTGTAGGCCAGAGCCATGTTTGAATTAATTCACCAATTGAACCGACAAGCCCACGCGGGCAATCCCTGCGCGTTGCAAGGTGTCCATGACCTTGACCACGCTTTCGTACTTGACCGTTTTGTCCGCGCTGATCACCACGGCGGTGTTGGGGACTTCAGCGCCAGTGGATGATTTTTTCTGCGCTTGCTGGACTTTTTCAGCCAAACTGGACAGCGTCACGGGCGTGCTGTTTTCCTTGACCTTCATTTCTAAGGCATCATTTTTACCAAGAATGATTTGGATGACGACATCGGGTTGTTTGGCGGCTTTGCCGATGCTGGGCAAATCAATCATGCTGGGGCTTATCAAGGGCGCGGTGACCATGAAAATAATCAAAAGCACGAGCATCACGTCAATGAACGGAACCATATTGGGCTCACTGATCGTGCGACGGCCGCGGCCACGGGAACTTACTGCAGGCATAGTTCAGTCCTTTGCATCAAAGTGCGAAAGCCATTAGCGCGGCGCGGCGGGGTTGACTTGGGCGCTGACGTTGCGCTGCAAGATATTAGAAAATTCTTCAATGAAGGTTTCTTGTTGAATCGATATGCGGTCAATTTCTCGTGCAAAGCGGTTGTAGGCAATGACGGCAGGAATGGCTGCGAAAAGTCCAATCGCGGTGGCTACCAAGGCCTCAGCGATGCCTGGGGCAACGGTGGCGAGGGTGACTTGTTGTAGAGATGCCAGTCCGGTAAACGCATGCATGATGCCCCACACCGTCCCAAACAATCCGACATACGGCGACACGGAGCCGACCGATGCGAGAAACGAGAGATTGCTCTCAACCACATCCATCTCTCGTTGAAAGCTCGCTCGCATCGCGCGGCGAGCGCCGTCCATCATCATGCCCACATCGGTCACGCGGCGCTCCCGCAGTTTTTGAAATTCCCGCATGCCACTGGCAAAAATTCGTTCCATCGGGCCTGAGTTCTGGGACTTGGCAGCGGCTGAGGTTAACAATTCATTGAGACTTGCCCCCGACCAAAATTCTTTCTCGAAGCTTTCGTTTTGGGTTTTAACCCGCGCAATAGCAAACAATTTTCTAAAGATCGCAGACCAACTGGCAATCGATACGATCATCAGCAGCAGCATGACGATTTGGACCACCAAGCTGGCGTGTAGAACGAGTTGAAGGATGTCGAGATCTTGGTTCATAGTGAGACTCAGTGGGTATGGGCTTAGGCCAGTAAGCGTTGAAGGCGGTTCACAGCAGTATGCAATTGTTCCATTGAACTGGCGGTAGAAAAGCGAACAAATTGCGGCGTTAAGGCGTGTCCAAAGTCACGGCCTGGGGTGATCGCTACATGGGCTTGTTCCATCACAGCAAAAGAAAAATCCCAACTGTCTTTGAGGCCCAGTTTGGCGCAGGCTTTCGAGCAATCGGCCCACGCATAGAACGCACCGTCTGGCATGACAGGAACATCCAGCCCTAATTCGTTGAGGGCAGGAACAAAGTAGTCGCGGCGCGCTTTGAACTCCTGACGCCGCGCCTCGTAAAGCGCGATGCTTTCAGCGTCAAAGCTGGCGAGAGCTGCGTGTTGTGCAATCGTACTCGGGCAAATAAACAGGTTTTGTGCAAGACGCTCAATAACGGGAACCAAGGCCTCGGGTACCACCATCCAACCCAAGCGCCAGCCTGTCATGTTGAAGTACTTGCTAAAGCTGTTGATACTGATCACGGAGTCGTCGATGGCCAATGCCGTTTGACCAAAATGCGCATCAAAACTCAGAGGCAGGTAAATCTCATCGACCAAAGTGATCCCGCCTTGGGATTGGACGAATTGGTGGATTTGACGCAACTCGGTCGGATCGATCGAGCTTCCCGTGGGATTCGAGGGAGACGCAAGCAAGACGCCGCGAGATTTCGGCCCCCAAGCATCACGAATTTGTTGCGCACTGGGTTGAAAGCGAGTCTCAGCGCTTGTGGGAAGGAGAACCGCTTGGCCCTCAGCGGCACTTACAAAATGGCGGTTGCAAGGGTAGCTCGGGTCGGGCATCAAGATTTCATCACCCGACTCAATCAAGGCCAAGCACGCCAATTGCAAGGCGGCTGACGCGCCTGCAGTCACGACGATGCAACTGGCCTGAATATTCAGTCCAAAACGCGTTTGGTACCAGTCGCTGATGCGCTCGCGTAACGCGGGCAGGCCAGTAGCGGGTGTGTACTGGCTCAGGCCTTTGGAGATCGCCCGTTGGGCCGCTTCTTGAACAAGTGGCGGCGCAGTGAAATCGGGCTCGCCGATGTTCAGAAAAACCATCGGTTCCAAGGTGTGCTCAAGAGATTGGGCGAGTTTGGCGGCGGCCTTGGCCACCTCCATCACGTAAAACGGTTCAATTTTTTCAGCGCGGCTAGAGATTTTCATGGCCTTGGTGCGCCTTAGTTGGAATCGTTTTTGGCCCGATCTGCCTGTACTTCACGGGCGCGCAGTTCGGGCGCTAAGCCGTTAAGCACGGCGTTGACATACTTGTGCCCATCGGTTCCACCAAACTCTTTGGCAAGCTCGACGCACTCATTGAGCACAACGCGCCATGGCACATTAGGGCAGTGCTGCATTTCATAAACCCCAATCCACATCACGGCGTGTTCGATCGGAGAAATTTCTTTCATCGGGCGGTCTAAGCGTGTAAGGATCAGGCTATCGAGTTGGGCAGCGTGTTCAACGCAACCGTGCAACAGAGTATCAAAGTGGACTGAGTCGGCTTTTGCAAACCCCGCCAGATCGCGGGTAAAAACATCGATGTCAGTGACACTGTTTTTGCCAACCATGCTTTGGTAAAGCGCTTGAACGGCAAACTCGCGGGCGCGGCTGCGGTCGTTTTTGCTGCCTGCTTTTCGAGCCCCAGTGCTGGTCACACCCGTTCGGGGCTGGCGCGGAGGGCGCTTGGGTGTGGTCGGGGCTTGGTAGTCACTCATTAAATAGATTCCAAAAGGTTCGCCATTTCGACAGCAACACGCGCTGCGTCGCGCCCTTTTTCAACTTGCCTGGCGATCGCTTGCGGCAGATCCTCGGTGGTCAAAATCACATTGGCAATAGGAATTTGGTAGTCCAACGCGATGCGGGTTACACCTGCTGCGGATTCATTGGCGACCAGCTCAAAGTGGTAAGTTTCACCGCGAATAATGCATCCCAAAGCAATCAAGGCGTCATATTTGGATTTTTCTGCCATCGTCTGTAACGCAATCGCAACCTCGAGGGCTCCTGGGACGGTGATGTGGTGAACGTCTTTGTCTGCGACGCCCAGGTCACGCAGTTCTTGCTTGCAGGCCAAAGCCAAGGCATCGGTAATGCCTGCGTTAAACCGGGCTTGCACAATGCCAATGCAGAGTTTTTTTCCGTCCATGCGCGAATCGCTGGAATTTACGCTGCCTTTGTCTGCGCCAAACATGGTGAAATCTTTCTGAGTGAAGTTTGAAAATTAACCGTTGGTACTGACGTAGCCCACGGTTTCTAAACCGTAGCCCGCCATGCTTGGCATGCGTCTGGGGCTTCCCATGAGGCGCATCTTCTGGACGCCGCATTGGCGCAAAATTTGGGCTCCCACGCCATAAGTCCGCAGGTCCATACGGCCTTTCTCGGGTGCTTGTGAGGGGCGAGCAATCCCTTCAAACTGTTCTAACAATTGCGCACCGCTTTCGCCGCAATTGAGCAAGACCACGACGCCTTTGCCTTCTTTGGCAACATGGCTTAAAGCAGCATCTAAGCTCCAAGAGTGCAGCGTTCGTCCGACTTCTAACGCATCTAAGACCGATAGCGGTTCGTGAACCCGCGCCGATACCACCTCGTCTGCCGCCCATTCGCCTTTAACTAACGCCAAATGAACCCCGTGGCCGGTGGTGTCTTGAAAGGCGTGCGCAGTGAATTCACCAAACGCAGTTTTGAGTGGACGCGTGCCTTTTTTCTCTATCAAGGATTCCACACGGCTGCGGTGTTCGATCAAATCTGCGATGGTTCCGATCTTGAGTCCGTGCTCAGCGGCGAAGACTTGCAAATCAGGAAGGCGCGCCATGGTGCCGTCGTCTTTCATGATTTCGCAAATCACTGCGGAGGGCGTGCAACCCGCCATGGCCGCTAAATCACAGCCGGCTTCGGTGTGGCCGGCACGCATTAAAACGCCGCCGTCGACGGACTGCAAGGGAAAAATATGGCCGGGCTGAACCAGGTCTTTGGCAACGGCATTTTTGGCAACCGCCGCCTGCACCGTGCGGGCGCGGTCAGCTGCTGAAATCCCGGTGGTGACGCCTTCAGCGGCCTCAATGGAGACTGTAAATGCGGTTTCGAGTTTGGTGCCGTTGCGCGCGACCATGGGCGGCAGTTTGAGGCGCTCGCATCGCTCGCGGGTGAGCGTGAGGCAGATCAAGCCGCGTCCAAAACGGGCCATGAAGTTAATCGCTTCGGGCGTGACATGGTCGGACGCCAAAATCAGGTCGCCTTCATTTTCGCGGTCCTCTTCGTCCACCAGAATCACCATTTTTCCCGCCCGTATGTCTTCCACAATGGTTTCAACGGGGGATATAGCAACGAGATGGGTTGGGGCGGTGGATACTGTCATCGACGACTTTCGAATAAGGGGCGCTTTAACTAGCCTTATATTATCGCCGCAATAGGATTTTGACTCGTTCAATCGTCTACCGACGCGCTCCACCTGGCGTTAAGCCCTTTTTGCAGGTCTCGGCGGTCGCGTTTGGTCGGGCGGCCATGGCCAATCGCCAAAGCGGGCTCGGTATGCAATCGGTTGTGCTCGGCCAATTGCAGACGAGTATGAATACTCTCTTGCGTTTCCTCATAAAGTTGCTGCGCAACGGGCGCAGAACCGCGCTTATCACTCACACCCTTAACAAGCAGTGTTCGCTTAACTTGGGCTTGCCAAACGGTCAGCGTCATTCCCTCCCGAACTTCAAAGGAGGGTTTCACATCGCGCTGCCCTACTTGGACACACCCCTTGCTCACCTCTTGCGTCGCGAGCGAGCGGGTTTTGAAAAAACGTGCGGCCCAAAGCCATTTGTCTATGCGAATGCTTTCCATCGGTTTAGTCAGTCCTTAATGGTTTTATGGGCAGGCGAATCAGGGCGTCTAAACCGACCAAGCGACTGTCTTCAAAGCGGTTTTCTAAGCTGATCTCCCCGCCTAGGGCTAAGACCATTTCCCGCGCGATAGTGAGGCCTAGACCCGAGCCTGATGTAGGCCGCTCTGTCGCGAAGGGTTGAAATAAACGTGTTCGTTGGGCTGTGTCCATTCCGGGGCCGGAGTCTGAAATTACCAGCGCGGCGTGTGCACCTTTTTTCCGAACTTCAATCCGCAAACTCCCGCCCTTTGGGCAATAGCGAATGGCATTGTCAAGGATGTTGCGGGTGATTTCACGCAAGATCCACGCATGGGCGAAGACGGTGCAGGGTTGTGTCTCTATCTCAAAGTCCAAAGACTTGGCTGCTATCAAAGGAGATAAATCCAAAGCAATCTCGCGCACCGAAGGAGCCCAATCCAGCCATTGGTAATCTTTTTGCTGGCGCAATTGTTCAATCTTGGCCAAAGACAGCATTTGGTTGGCCAGTTGCGTGGCCCTATCAACGGTGGCCTCGATGTCTTGAAGCGCCAGGTCGGGGGCAAGATCGCCGCGCCGGGCTGATTGCACCTGCAGTTTTAAGACCGCAAGCGGTGTTCGAATTTGGTGAGCAGCATCCCGGACAAACCTTTTTTGGTTTTTTAACAGGTGTTCGAGGCGTTGCATCACCTGGCTAGTGGCTTGGGTCAACGGCCGTAACTCGCGGGGAAGATCTGACTCGTCAATCGCACTGAGATCGTCTTCTTTTCGAACGGATAAAGCATGACTGAGCCTGCGAACGGGGCGTGTCACCCTTTGAACGACAAAGAGAACAACGGCTGTAATCACCGCCACAAGCACGGCTTGACGCAGCAAGGTATCTATCAAAATTTGCTGCGCCAGCGTTTGCCGAAGTTCCAAGGTTTCGGCCACTTGCACCATCGCCATCGCGCGTTCCCTGCCTGTGGCAACCGGTTGTAACAAAACGGCAACCCGCACCGGTTCATCGCCTAAGCGGGCATCGTAAAAATCCACCAAGGCGGCGTAGGGTCCTTGGTTAGGCAAAACTCCTTGCCAAGCGGGGAGGTCTTGGGCGCCGTCAATCCATTTCCCCTTGGCGTCAGAGACGCGGTAGGTCATTCGGCTGCGGTTATCGGCTTCAAAAGCCTCTAAGGCAGCGTAGGGAATGCGCGTTCGCAGCTGCGCTTGGTTTGCGCTGCCTTGGATTTCAATCAGCTCGCCAATGGCTTTTGCCGACGCCAAGAGGGTTCTGTCATACGCGATGTTGACCGCATTCAAAGTTTGCCGGTAAAGGCTGAAAGTATCGATGGCCACGAACAACAAAATCGGCAGCAAAATACCTATCAGCAAGCTGCGCCGTAGGCTGTTATGCCGAAGTTCTGCCATCACTTATTCGGCCTTGAGTAAGTAGCCCAAACCGCGAAGCGTCACCAAAGTCACACCGGCACCCACTAGTTTTTTTCTTAAGCGGTAAACCACCACTTCAACGGCCTCTAAATGAACTTTCGTTTGGTCTGGAAAAACCAAGTCCATCAACCGTTCTTTGGCAACGGCGTGCCCGGGATTTTTCATCAGTGCCGCCATCAAGGCAAACTCCCGTGGGCTTAAGTCCATTACCTCGCCTTGAAGGTACAACGCGCGGTTGTCACGGTCTAGCCGAAGAGCACCTAAGGTACTGGTCTGGTTATCGGTTGAAGCGGGGGCGTTGGAATTTCTTCGGTTCAATGCGCGGACCCGGGCTTCGAGTTCATCGAGGTCAAAAGGCTTGGGGAGGTAGTCGTCTGCGCCCGCATTGAGACCGAGTATTTTGTCACCCACCGTACCCCGTGCTGTCAAAATTAACACGGGCGTTAGAAGACCGGTTTTCCGGGCGTTTTTCAAAACTTGTAAACCGTCAAGCCCAGGCAAGCTCAAATCTAACGCCACCACATCGGGCTGCATCGCTTGCCAAGCCGCCACGGCTTGATTGCCGTTGTCGCACAGTTGAACTTGCATCATCTTTCTCTCGAGGCTGCGTTTTAAGGTCAGTGCCAGAGCAGGATCGTCTTCAATCAGCAGCAGTCGCATAAAAAGGAAGGTGAAGCGGTTCGGGTTTCCCCTAGGGTATTAGACAGCCGATTGACAGCCTCGTTTGCCATCATAGAGCTGTATTAAACACCCTCAGGAGAACCTTATGCGTCGCGATACCTTTCTGAAGTCTTTGGCCGCTTTGTCGGTTGCGGGCGCTTTGCCCATGCGTGCATTGGCCGCAAGTAACATCAAAATGATGATTCCAGCCAACCCGGGCGGCGGCTGGGATGGAACGGGGCGCGAACTTGGTAAAGCCTTGCTCGATGCCAAAGTCGCCGACACCGTGCAGTACGAAAACAAAGGCGGCGCAGCTGGCGCGATTGGCTTGGCACAGTTTGTGAACGCCGCCAAAGGTGATCCTAACGCTTTGATCATGTCAGGTGCTGTCATGGTCGGAGGCATCATTACTGGCAAGCCCCAAGTCGGAATGGACCGCATTACCCCCATTGCACGTCTGACTAGTGAGTACAACGTTTTTGTAGTGCCAGCTGATTCACCTTTGAAGACGATGAAAGATGTTGTAGATCAAATGAAAAAAGACCCTGGCAGCGTCAAGTGGGGTGGCGGCTCACGGGGATCGACGGAGCATATTTGCGCCTCGATGTTGGCAACCCGTGTCGGCGTAGATCCCAAAAAAGTGAACTACGTCGCCTTTCGTGGCGGCGGTGAAGCCACTGCGGCAATTTTGGGGGGTAACGTCACCGTCGGCGGCAGCGGTTACAGCGAGTTTGCAGAATACATCAAGGCCGGAAAAATGCGCGCCATCGGCGTAACGTCTGAAAAACGTTTGCCTGGTATTGCGGTTCCCACCATGCGTGAATCGGGGTATGACGTGGTGTTGGGGAATTGGCGTGCGGTCTACGGCGCCCCTGGCATCACCAATGAACAACGCGCCGCATTGACGGAGATGGTTGTCAAAGCGACTAAGTCCAAAGCTTGGAAAGAAGCCTTAGATAAAAATGCATGGACACCTGCACTCCTGACTGGCAAAGCCTTTGACGACTTCGTGGACAACGAGTTTGCAAGTTTGCGGGGCATCATGCACTTGTCTGGCATGTTGTGAGTTTTTTTAGCATAAAAAAAAACCAAGAAATTACCCTCAGTCTGGGAATCATCGCGCTGGCCTTGGGGCTGGCGTTAGGTGCTTCGGGAATTTCCTCTGAGGCGGGGTACGCTGGCATCGGCCCCAATTTTTTGCCTTTGTTGGTGTCTGCGGGTCTGTTTCTGTGCGGTGGTTTTTTGCTCTGGGAAGCCTGGAGTGGTGGGTTTCGCAACGGGCCTGATCTAGATCCGAGCGAAGGAACGCAAGAAAAACCCTGCTGGAGCGGTATGGTTTGGATGTCGGCGGGCTTGTTGCTGAGTGCTGCCTTAATCACTACGGTTGGTTTTATTTTGAGCTGCGCCTTGTGCTTTGCTTGTGCAGCCCATGGCTTGCGCCAAGCGAATGCGGGCCCTTCCCAAAGAGCGCAGCCACAAAGCATTCGCAGTTGGGTGGTTGATACCGCCCTGGGCTTGGCGATTTCAGCGCCCGTGTTTTGGATGTTTACCAAATTCTTGTCGATCAGTTTGCCAGGATTGACGCAAAGCGGGTGGTTGTAATGGATATCTTGAATCACCTGCTTGCGGGTTTTGCAACCGCAGGTACACCGGTGAATTTGCTCTGGGCTTTTGTGGGTTGCGCTTTGGGAACTGCGGTGGGCGTCTTGCCCGGGATTGGGCCTGCAACCGCCGTTGCGATGTTGCTTCCAATTACCTCGCAAGTCGACTCCACCGCTTCAATGATTTTCTTTGCCGGTATTTACTACGGTGCGATGTATGGTGGATCAACCACCTCGATTTTGCTCAATACTCCAGGCGAGACCGCCACCATGGTCACTGCAATGGAAGGCAACAAGATGGCTAAGAGCGGTCGCGCTGGTGCTGCTTTGGCCAGCGCTGCGATTGGCTCCTTTCTTGCAGGTACGATTGCCACCATCATCGTGACTTTGTTTGCGCCGGTGTTGGCCGATTACGCTGTTCGCTTAGGGCCGCCCGAATACTTTTGCTTGATGCTGTTGGCGCTGACTACAGTGAGCGCTGTGTTGGGCCAAAGTACGGTGCGCGGGCTGACCGCCTTGTTTGTTGGGCTTGCGATTGGCCTCATCGGAATGGATCAAATTACAGGTCAAGCGCGTTACACCGGCGGCGTTCCCGAGCTCTTGGACGGTGTTGAAATTGTATTGGTTGCAGTGGGCCTGTTCGCTGTCGCAGAGGCTTTGCATGCGGTGCTCTTTGAAGGGGCGGTGAAGGAGTCTGAAAACAAACTCAGCCGTGTGACGATGAGCGCCAGCGATTGGCGCAGATCCCTGCCGGCGTGGCTGCGTGGCACCGCCATCGGCGCGCCCTTTGGCTGCATCCCTGCCGGTGGCACCGAGATCCCCACGTTTTTAAGTTATGCGGTTGAAAAGAAGTTAGCCAAAGGAGAAAACCTGGCTGAATTTGGAAACCAGGGCGCGATTGAAGGCGTTGCCGGTCCGGAAGCCGCCAATAACGCCACCGTCACAACGGCCTTGATTCCTTTGCTGACTTTGGGTATTCCTGTGAGCAACACCACGGCTATTTTGTTGGGCGCTTTTCAAAACTACGGCATCCAACCCGGGCCCCAGCTTTTCACTACGTCGGCGAGTTTGGTCTGGGCTTTGATTGCTTCTCTCTATATTGGCAATGTGATGCTTTTGGTACTTAATTTGCCGTTGGTTGGTTTGTGGGTCAAGTTACTCAAAGTACCTAAGCCTCAGCTCTACGCGGGAATTTTGATATTTGCCACGGTGGGCGCCTACGGAATGCGCCAAAGTGCGTTTGACTTGGTTTTGCTATACGCGATTGGCTTGCTAGGCCTCGTGATGCGACGCTTTGATTTCCCTACGGCACCCGTCGTAGTCGGCATGATTCTGGGTCCCTTGGCGGAAGCGCAATTGCGCAACGCGCTGTCTATTGGCGAAGGCAAGTGGACGATTTTCTTGGAGCGCCCCATGTCGCTCACGCTTTTATGTGTGGTGGTATCGGTCTTGGTTTTGCCAAGGGTACTGAAAAAACGCAAAATAGCCGCTTTAACCTAAGGCAACCGCATGAAGTTATTACGCTACGGCCCCGTTGGCCTGGAAAAAGCCGGAGCCTTGGGCTCGGACGGCAAAGTGCGCGATTTGTCGATGCTTTTTCCTGACCTAGACGCTGCTCACCTTTCACCTCGTGCGTTAGCGGCTTTGCAGGCATTGAATATCGATGCATTGCCAGCGGTGGATGGCGTTGTGCGGCTGGGCTGCCCGGTATCAAATATTGGAAAAATTGTCTGTGTGGGGCTTAATTACGCTGACCACGCCCGCGAGAGCGGGATGGAACCACCTAAAGAGCCTATTCTTTTTCTCAAAGCCACGAGTTCCATCACGGGCCCGAACGATCCTGTCATCATCCCGCGGGGTTCGGTAAAAACGGATTGGGAAGTGGAGCTCGGCGTGGTGATTGGAAGCAAGGCTAGCTACGTGAGTGAGTGCGATGCCATGGCTTGTGTTGCGGGTTATGTGCTGATCAATGACGTATCAGAACGTGCATTCCAGTTGGAGCGAGGCGGCCAGTGGGACAAGGGCAAATCCAGCGATAGCTTCTCGCCCATCGGCCCTTGGTTAGTCACGCCCGATGAAATCGCAGATCCGCACAGCTTGTCTTTGTGGTTAGAGGTCAACGGCAAACGAGTCCAAAACGGAACTACGGCCAATCTAATTTTTGGCATTCCCAAACTCATTAGCTACATCAGTGAATTCATGACCCTACACCCGGGTGATGTCATCAGCACGGGCACACCCGCTGGGGTTGGCATGGGCCAAAAGCCCACGCCTTGGTATCTCAAAGCGGGAGACCAGCTACGACTGAGCGTTCAGGGTTTGGGTGAGCAAACGCAAACATGCGTGGATTCCCGTCCTTGACCCATGCATCAATGACCTGGACATCGTTAACCGCTCTAAGCGCGTCATAGGCCGCTTGGGCTTGGGGGTAGTGCTGGCGTAAAAAGTTGAGCCACTGCTTCAATCGCCCAGCCTGTTGACGCCGTTCTAAGCTGTTGCAAACCACAGACCAAAACGTCTGAAGGTGCGGTTGCAAAGATTCCCAATTTAAGCATTCCGCTGCATCGATTTCAGACGCGTGTGTCGATCCAATCGCCAAGGCCAAGCCCGGGTAGGTCACGATACCGCGCCCGAGCATGATGGCGTGGCAGCCTGACGCTGCGCGGCAGGCCTTCGCATCTTGAACCGTCCAAATTTCTCCGTTGGCAACCAATGGCGTTTTGACTACCGCCGCGATATCCGCTACTCGGCTCCAGTACGCAGGCGGGCGGTAAGCGTCTGCGCGGGTGCGGGCGTGTACAACAATTTCACCAGCCCCGCCTGCCTCAAGTGCACGAGCGCAATCTTCGGCGCGGCGGTCGTCGTGAAAGCCCAGACGCATCTTGGCCGATACCACTTGGTGCGCTGGCACCGCACGGCGCACAGCTTGCACGATTTTGAATAAAAGTTCGGGGTCTTCTAACAAAGCCGCCCCGCCGCCGTGCCGGTTAACAACCTTAGCTGGGCAGCCAAAATTCAAATCCACCCCATCGGCGCCCAAGCCTGCCACCCGGGCGGCGTTATCCGCTAAACATTCGGGGTCAGAACCCAATAATTGCGGCCGCACCGGAACGCCTGCAGCGGTTCTACCACCTGTCAAAAGTTCAGGCACGACCCGTAAAAAAGCACGTTCAGGCAATAGCGTATTGGTGACCCGAATGAACTCTGACACGCAGCGGTCTATTCCGCCCACGCGTGTCAAAACATCGCGCAACACAAAGTCAAGCAGCCCTTCCATCGGGGCCAGAACGATGGACACTTAGTTTTTCGCGCCTAAAGCCAAGGCCTCTGCCCTTGAGTGCGCCAAGGTTGACACATCAGGCGCAGTCTGGGTGTCCCAGCCGCTTAGGTGTTGGGTGGCAACAGCGGCGAGGGCGTCAATCGCAATGGGTGAGTCGTTGAGGCAGGTGATGTAATGGAACGTTTTTCCACCAGCGTGTAAAAACGCCTCACGGGCTTCCATATTGATTTCTTCCAAGGTCTCTAAGCAGTCACTCGTAAAACCGGGGCAAATCACATCGACCCGCCCAACGCCGGCTTTTCCCATCGCAATCAATGTCGGCTCGGTATAGGGCTCAAGCCATTTGGCACGGCCTAGTCGGCTTTGAAAAGTCACTTGGTATTGGTCTTTAGACAGCCCAAGCGATTGGGCCAACAAACGCGCTGTTTTGAAACATTCGCAGTGGTAGATATCACCCAAATGCAAGGTGCGTTCTGGTACACCATGAAAGCTCATGACCAACTTGTCAGGCTGTCCATGCGCTTGCCAATAGCTTGACACGCTGCTGGAAAGCGCAGCGATGTACTTCGCATCGTCGTGGTAATGGTTGATAAAACGCAGCTCCGGAATCGAGCGGGTTTTTTGGGCCCACATGTATACCGCGTCAAACACGCTGGCCGTGGTGGTGGCGGAATATTGCGGGTAGGCGGGTAAAACTAAAACCCGTGTTACGCCATCGGCCTTCAAAGCATCAAGCTGTGACGCAATCGAGGTGCTGCCGTAGCGCATCGCCCAGCGCACGACGACATGGTGGCCGAGTTGGGTGAGCTGGGATTGAAGTAAGGCGGCTTGTTTTTCAGTCCAAATTTTCAAAGGCGAGCCTTCAGCCGTCCAGACGCTGGCGTATTTCGCAGCAGATTTAGCAGGACGAAAGCGCAAGATGATGCCGTGCAAGATCAGCATCCACAGCAGGCGCGGAATTTCAACCACCCGGTGGTCGCTTAAAAACTCAGCCAAGTAGCGGCGAACCGCTTTGGGCGTGGCTGCGTCGGGCGTTCCGAGATTACAAAAGAGCACCGCCGTCTTTGCGGCTTGCCCATGGGCGTAAGGGGGTTCTTTAGAAAATGACATGCGGTATTCTCCCGCACCTATGACTGATTTTTCACACCTTCGCGCGATAACCCTTGATTTGGATGACACCTTGTGGCCCGTGTGGCCAACCATTCACCGTGCCGAGAAGGCCATGGGCGATTGGCTTTTGGTGAATGCACCCGTCACTGCAGCCCTATTTTCAGATCCTGTAGCCCGACAAAAGCTGCGTGATGAGGTACTGGCAGCCCACCCCCACTGGTCCCATGACCTCAGCGCCTTGCGGCTTGAAGCTTTACGCCAAGCGCTGCACCGCGCGCAAGAAGACGTCGCTTTGGCGCAAGATGCCTTTGGTATTTTTTATGCTGAACGCCAGCGGGTTGATTTATTTGCCGATGCCGAGCCGGCTTTGGCAGCCTTGAGCGCCCGCTATCCCGTTTTGGCCTTATCCAACGGCAACGCCGATATTCACCGAGTCGGACTAAGTACTTACTTTGTGGGCAGTGTGAGCGCACAGTCCTGCGGCGTAGCCAAGCCGCATGTGGATATTTTTCATGCGGCTGCAAGGTCATTGAACCTTCCAGCCCACGAGGTTTTGCACGTCGGAGACGACGCTGAACTAGACGTTCTTGGCGCCTTGGATGCGGGCATGCACACCGCCTGGGTGAACCGTAAAGAGCACACGTGGAGCCATCCGAGAACGCCGCACCTCACCGTCACCACGATGTTAGAGCTGTGCAGCGTTTTAGGTATTGCGGTTTAAGGCGCAGGATTGAAAGTCAGGGTGCTGGATGTATGGGCTTTGACGTCGGTGGGGCTTAAATACTGGGCAACGTATTCGCCTTTGGCAAAGCGCGCCGCTTGGTCCGCGTAGTGCTTGTCAAATAAAACGCCACTTTGTCCGACGGGGTTAATCCCAACCGCTTTGCTTGCATCCGCAAAATCAATCACCCGACGCGTGGATGGCCCGTGCGCCACCAACCACGGCGCGGGCCCAATGGAACTCGAAAAATTATTCGGTACTTCGCGGGCACCAGGAACGCCAAAAGGCCCCACGTTAAATAATTTGTCCAAAGGCTTTTGCTGGCCCAAGGGATGGTTGTGGGTCAGCGTATGGGCTTTGCCCCACAGCCACTGTGCGCTATCTTTGCCATAGGTTTTTTCCAAATGGGCCAGAGCAGCTTTCCAAGCGGCTAGAACCGTGTCATTGCGACTTTCAATAGCCGTTGTAGTTTTGTTGTCCCACCACGGCGATTGCGCGTCGGCGAATAGTCGGGGCAGGGCGCTGTCAAGTGTGCGGGTTCGCAGGAGCGCTTTGAACGGGCCTTCGCCTAATTCGTCGGCCATCGCGCTATGGGCTAATTCATAAAGCAACTGGCTAAATACGGTGGGAGCTACGTTGTCTTGTGAAAAATCATCATTCCAGGTTCGCAGACCCTCTACCAACACTCGCCCATCGGCGTCCTGAACCACGGCGTCCAAAACGGGTAATAGGCTTTTCAGAACGCGCTTTGCGTAGGGGGTTTGAACATCAAGCTGCAAGGTTTGGGTTGCGGCTGTATCCCATTTTTTACCCGGGGTTTGGAGTAACTGGTTTAAGCGTTGACCGCGATCTGACAAATTAAAGTAACCCGCAACCGGCAGCTTGGAGGCCGGTTGAAAATTGGCAGAAACAATATAGCCACGGTTTGGATTTTCTTCTTGGGGGTTGTCACTAAACGCGGAAAAGCCGAGTTTCTCGGCTTCGCCTTTGGCGCTATCCAAAATAAATGTGGGCTGAACCCCGGCTGGGCGAATCGGCAGTTTGGCCGCGGCCCACCAACCGATATCGCCTTGGGCGTTAGCCCACACCACGTTCAAACCGGGCGCATGAATTTTGCTCGCCGCACTTCGGGCTTTGTCGCGTGTGTTGGCGCGGTTGAGTTCGTAAAACGCGTCTAAGACTGGATTTTCAGTTTCTAAAAATGCCCACCACATCGCAATCGGTGTGGTCCCTAAGCTGTCTTTAAACGCGTCGTTAATTAGAGGGCCGTGCGGCGAGCGGCGCAGGTTCAAAGTGACAGGCGCTTGGCCTTTGACGTTGATGGTCTCGGTGCGTTCTTTCAAGTCAACCCATTGGCCCTTAAACCACACTTGCTTGGGATTGGCGGGGTTGACCTTTTCAGCAATCAAATCGATATCGTCGTTTTGAAACATCGTCAGACTCCAACCGAACTCTGCGTTGTGCCCCAACAAAGCCACGGGGTTTAAGGCTTGGTAATGACCGTACAAAGAAAATCCGGGGCTACTTAAGTGGGCTTCGTACCAAACGGCAGGCGCGGAGTAGCCAATATGCGGGTCACCCGCGAGCATCGGTTTTCCGCTCGCGGTGTGGCTTCCTGCAATCACCCAGGCATTGCTGCCTTCCAACGTTGGGACACCCGCGTTATCTAAAGCCGCTTGGCTCAAAGCAGAGAGTTCGCCTAATGCTTTCCAATCCTTGGTATTAAGGGAGGTTTTTTCACGAGCCAGCGCCGCAGCACCTTGGGGCTTCCAGTCCAGGTCAAACGCCTTGAGGTAGTTGGGCCCCAACTGGTCCCGAATCATCGTCATCACCGGCTCGGTTTTAAAAGCTGCCGCAAAACTATAAGCCAAATAGCCCGACACCGCGAGTGTGTCCTCCGGGGTGAAGTCACGTTTGGGGATACCCAAAATATCAAACTCCATCGGCGAGCGGTGGCTGGCTTGGTATTGGTTAACACCGTCTAAGTAGGCAAGCAAGGCTTTGCTGGCAGGCGTTGATGTGTCCATCATTTTGGCAACCGACTGCGCGTGTTCGCGAATCCCAAGGGTGCGAAACAAACGGTCGGTGTCTAACAATTTGGGCCCCAAAATTTCGGCCAACTCGCCCTTGGCAAGGCGGCGCACCATCTCAAATTGAAACAAGCGGTCTTGCGCGTGCACGTAACCTAAGACACGGTACACATCGGCCTCGTTGTCCCCTTGAATATGCGGAACCCCGCGCTCGTCATACTGAACGCTCACACTTGCAGACAAACCTTGAAGGCCAAAGACCCCGTCGCGAACCGGTTGTTTGATGTACACATACCAAGCCCCGGCAGCTGCCAACAGCGCGATAAGCAAGGCGAGTAATTTAAGAGCGAGTTTCATAGTCGGCTTTCCGGAGTTCGGATGAAATTGGAAGGTAGCCAGCCTAACAGTTGGTTCCCTAAGGTCTAGTGGGGATTTCCCGCTGATCGCATCTCACAACTAAGGTTTCCAATGAAACCCATCCACATCTTCAAGCGCCAAAGCCGCCATCATGCCGCTGCGAACCGCGCCTTCGAGTGTGGCGGGAAAGGGGGCGTAGATGTAATCGCCACAGGCTAGGAAACCGGGGGCAATACGTTGGGGAGGACGGACCAAGCGCGGGGTACAGGAAAAAGTCGCTTGCTTTTCAACGACGGTTTGCAGCGCAGTGAGTGTTTGGCCGTTTAAGAATTCTTCTAATTGGTTGTGCGCTTGCGCTAACACTTGGGCCTGAAGTTCTTCGCGGCTGCCCTGGCTTGCGCTCACCACAAAAGCCAACATGCCTTCGGGGCCGCCGAGCTGGCCGCGGTCAAACACAAACTGGGCTGGGGCTTGGGGGCTGCTGCGCAGGGCCAACATGGGTTGGGGCAGTTGGAGACCGGGGGCAAAAGCGTACACAGTGGCGATGGCTTGGTAAGGGATGGCCCGGGCAGGTTTTAGCCACCGGTTTAAGTAGGTTGCAACGTTGGTCGGCGCAGTGAGCGCGTAGTCGCCCAACGCTTGAATGGCGTGGGGGGCGGAGGTGGCCCAAATGACGGCGTCAAATGCTTGGTCAAGGATGTGCCATTTTCCTGCCGACCAACGTGGCGCTTCGCATCGAGACCCAAGATGAACGCTTGCGCCGTTATCACGAAGCCAATCGACTGCGACATTGGGAAACAGGGCGGAGAGGTCGACCGTGGGCAAGAGCAGATCGCTCGGCCTAGCGTTGCTATGGCTTGAACTTGAACTAGTGGAAGCGGCCAGTGTTTCTTTTAAGACGTGTAAAAAAACAGAGCCGCTGGCCGCGTTGGGCGGGGTATTGAGCGCAGAAATACACAGCGGGGTTAAGAGACTTTCTACTACCTCGGTGTTGATCCCGGCGAACAGGTCTGCCACGGTAGCGAAGGACTCACACTGAAAGCCTTTGCGCTTCCATTTTCGAACGGTGCCAAGGAGTGACCATTTATCGCTCCAGCTCCATCCCTTAGCCAACAAAACGCCAGCTAAAAAATTCCAAGGCGCGGGCCAATTGGGCAGGGCGATGCCGTCACCTTCTGGAAACTGCAGTCGAAGGGGCCGACGAAGAAGTACCTCGTCGGGATCGATGCCCACGGTACGCATGATCTCCAAGGTTTGTCGGTAGGCGCCGATCAAGATGTGTTGGCCGTTGTCCATCGGGACGGACTCGCCAACCGCAGCGTACAAATCGTTGCCTAACAGGCCTCGAGCGCGACCGCCTAAACTTCGAGAGGCCTCGAAAACGCTGACGCGGTGGCCGGCCTCACACGCGCTCACCGCGGCGGTCAAGCCCGACCAACCCGCCCCAACGACGGCAATTTTTTTTGCGCTCAAAGTCGCCCCAACGCTTGGACTTTCCAAGCCAGCCAAAGTTTTCGCAGTGGTGTGAGTCGAACGCGTTGGTTCAAGACTTGAAATTTTTCAGTTTCAATTTCTCGAAGCAGCGTTCGGTAAATACTCGCCATCATCAAGCCGGGCTTTTGGGCACGACGGTCTTCGTCGGGTAGCAAGGCCAGCGCTTCGTCGTAGAGTTGGTGGGCCCGTTGGGCCTGGTAGGCCATCAGGGCGCTAAAGCGGTCTGAATAGGTGCGCTTGAGTATTTCATGGGCTTTGACGTCGAATTTCTGAAGGTCGCTCATCGGCAAATAAATACGGCCCCGAAGCGCATCTTCGCCCACGTCGCGAATGATGTTGGTGAGTTGAAAAGCTTGGCCTAAAGCGTGGGCGTAGCGGGTCGTTTCTTCTTGGGTTTGCCCAAAAATCAGCGCGGCCACTTCCCCCACCACGCCAGCCACAAGGTGGCAATAGCGCTGCAGGTTGGGGTAGTCAAGGTAGCGGGTTTGTTCTAAATCCATCTGGCAGCCTTGAATGACGCTGAGCAGATGGTTTTGCGTGATCCCGTAAATTACTGCGAGGGGCATCAGCGCTCGCATCACAGGGTGGCTGGGAGTACCTGCAAAAGATTTGTCTACTTCGCTGACCCACCACGTCAGTTTGGTGGCGGCCACGCCGGAGTCCACCGCGTCGTCCACCACGTCATCGACCTCACGGCAAAAAGCATAAAAGGCGGTAATCGCTGCCCTGCGCGGAGCGGGAAGAAATAAAAACGCGTAATAAAAACTGCTGCCCGAAGCAGCGGCTTTTTCTTGAACGTATTCTTCGGGCGTCATTGGCGTATTGTCGCTGTATCTGTCATTCGCAAAACTCGCCAAACAATGATTGGCGCATCCCACCAACGCAAGCGCGGTCGCTGTTTGAAAACCTGGCTTTGTAGGCCCTCTACTTTGTCTAAAACCCGCAGTGCGCCTTGAATCACAAAGCGAAGTTCCCACCCGGCCCGCCCAGGAATACGGTGAACCAATGCGACGGACGACTGCATGAGGTGGCGAGTGGCTTGGCAACTTTGCACGACCAATGCGTTGGCTGCGCTTGTTCCAGCGAAAGACGATAAATTGTCATATCGCAACCGCAGCGTCTCCATCGCATCTTTAGGAAAGTAACACCGCCCCCGGGGCAAATCGCGGCTTGGGTCTTGTAAAAAATTGATGAGCTGTAGCGCGGTACAAACACCATCGCTTTGCACTAGTGAAGTTTCGTCGCTTAATCCGTAGAGGTGCAGCAATAAGCGCCCCACCGGATTGGCTGAGCGGCGGCAGTAATCTCGTAATTCAGCCGTATCGGCATAGCCTTGGAAGTCCCGCGTTTTTTCAACGTCTTGAACAAAAGCGTCTAAGAGGTCGTGTAGCAGTTGAACCGGTAGTTCGAAATTCTGGACTGTGTTCGCTAGAGGCCCAAAAATCCAAGCCCAAGGGTTATCTGGGTTCACGTGGCCTTGGTTTGCCAAGCGCAACGCATCCCGGTAAGCGGCCAAGTCGCTGAGGCGTTGGGCGGCAGGCGCGTCGCCCTCATCTGCCATGTCATCTGCGGTTCGGGCAAAGTGGTAAATGGCTGCAATAGGCGAGCGCAAGGCCGGCGGACACAAAAAAGAGGCCACTGGGAAATTTTCGGGGTGCGTGACTGTAGTCAATGATGGAAGTGGAGTCATAGTTTGGAATTGTGCCTCGGCCCAGCCGGAGTAAAAGTCTGGCAAATTGGAAGTTCCCATGGCTGCTCCCTAACGCAGGTTAAACTCCAATATTGACCAATTTCAAACGATACGCTTTAGAACTTTGCGCTTTGGCAAGGTTTCAAAAGCGGATTGGTGAATTTTTAG
>SXSX01000004.1 GCA_005793295.1 Burkholderiales bacterium
GCAGAGGGACCAATGCCGCAAACGCGGTTTGTGTTGCGCTTACTTTTTTGCCCCAGCGGAGCCACTTCCGCCATTTCGGAAGACTTTAAAGAATTCCGAGGAACCAGGGTCCAAGACCATCACGTCGCTTTTGTTAGCAAAACTACTTTTGTAGGCTTCCAAGCTGCGATAAAACTGGGCGAACTGGGGATCCCGGTTGAATGCCTCGGCATATATTTTTGCAGCCTCGGCATCGCCCTCGCCTTTGATTTTTTGCGCATCGCGGTAAGCGTTAGCAATCGTCACCTCGCGTTGGCGGTCCGCGTCGGCACGAATTTTTTCCCCCTCAGCGGCGCCGGTTGAGCGCAACTCATTAGCAACCCGCTTACGCTCTGCTTCCATCCTGCGATAGACCGATTCAGTGATCGCCTCCACATAATCAACACGGGTGATACGCACATCCACCACATCAACACCCCAGGGTTTCGCACCGCGTACTTTATCAAGTACCTCCGCCTTGACGTCAGCCATCAAGTCTTCACGCTTCAAGGACAACAGCTCTTTCACCGTGCGTTTGTTAATTTCTTCTTGAAATGCATTGCGAACCACCCGATTGAGCTGACTCGCGCCGGCGCCCTCGTTAAGACCCACATTACGGATGTATTCGGTGGGCTCAGAAATTCTCCAGCGCACATACCAGTCAATCACCACCCGTTGCTTTTCTGCCGTCAGCATCGGTTCGGCGTCGGTGCTGTCAAGGGTCAACAACCTTTTGTCGATGTAGGAGACGTTTTGAAAGGGCGGGGGTAATTTCCAGTTCAAGCCGGGCTCAGTAATCACTTCTTTGATTTGACCTAAAGCGTAGACCACACCAAATTGGCGCTGATCAACCACAAACAACGTAGAACTTGCCAATGCCAAAAGCACCAACAGCGAAGAAAAAATCAATCCAATACGGTTCATGTGGTTCTCCTAGCGCACGTCACGTTCGCGGGTTCGAGCAGCATCTCGACTGCGGGGATCGGTGCTGGCGGCTGGGGCTGCGGGGGCAGCTTGTGAATTACTGGAAGGTGATACGGCCGCTGGAGCATCAGCTGTTGCACTCATTTGCAAAATTTTCTCAAGTGGCAAATTCAACAGTGTCGAGCCCTGTTTGGAGTCAATCAGCACTTTGGTGACGTTGCTGTAAATTTGTTGCATCGACTCTAAGTACATTCGATCGCGCGTGACTTGTGGCGCTTTTTGGTATTCCACGTAGATCGAGCGAAATCGGTGTGCATCACCTTGTGCTTGCGCAACGATCCGGGCTTTGTAAGCGTCGGCTTCCTCTTTCAAGCGCGAGGCAGCACCTACCGCACGGGGAATCACATCGTTGGCGTAGGCTTGCGCTTCGTTCTTGGCACGTTCTCGCTCTTGACCTGCCTTGAGAACATCATCAAACGAGGACTGAACCTGATCTGGGGGACGAACTCCCCCTTGCTGCAGGTTAATTCCAACCACTTCAACGCCTACTTTGTAGCGGTCCAAAATCACCTGCATCATGGCGCGAACCCGTGGAACAATTTGATCGCGCTCTTCGGACAACGCAGCGTCCATTTTCATTTTTCCTAAGACCTCGCGTACCGAGGTCTCGGCGGCCTGAACCACCGCATCTGCTGGATTTTTACTTTCAAAGAGAAAGGCGCGGGCATCACTTAAACGGTATTGCACCGCAAACTTGATATCCAAAATATTTTCATCTTCAGTCAACATGGCAGACTCTTTCAAGCCCGTGGCTTTCAAAACGTTATCGCGACCGACATCGACCGAGCGAATTTGCGTTACAAAAACCATTTCATGGCGTTGAAACGGATAAGGGAGACGCCAATTGAAGCCCGCATTGGCGATACTTTTGTATTTGCCAAATTGGGTAATAACGGCCTGTTGACCCTCTTGCACAATGAAAAAGCCCGTTCCCAGCCAAATCAAAAATGCCAGACCCAATACAACGCCACCACCGATACCCGCAGTTTTCATATCTGGAGGCATACCGCCATTTCCAGGACCGTTGGAACCGGGACCCTTGTTGCCGCCTCCAAATAAGCCGTTGAGTTTTCGGTTGAAGTCACGCCACAACACATCAAGGTCGGGTGGGCCAGACGGTTGCCCTGCCCTGCGCCCTTCTGGCGCAGGCGGTGGTTTGGGGGCATCTTGCGCAGGCGATGCCTCATCTGTTTTGGGCTTTTCTGACCCGTTCTCATCGGAACGGCCCCATCGACTGTCATTTAGATTAAACATGCCCAGCTTAAAAAATTTCATTATTTGCCTCTTACTCAAAGGGGGTTCCATTGTCCACAATTAAAACGCGGCCACACTGTTTTCAGGGGCATTGACTGAGTTGCCAACGTCCACACTAATTTTCGCAGCTTGCGTGGTTAAAAATTGACGAAGATTTTCCAATCCAACGGACTCTTTCGCACTGACAAAAATACGCGGAATCTGAACAGAGTCGATCTCAAATGTATCTTGGCGATGGATCGGCAAATGGTCGGGGTCCATGGCATCGATTTTGTTAAATACAAGCAACTGGGGAATAGCATCTGCACCAATTTCCACCAGTACTTTTTGAACCTGTTCAATTTGCAGTGCAAATTCCGGGTTGGATGCATCCACCACATGAATCAACAAGTCGGCATCGACCGCCTCTTGCAAGGTGGCTTGAAAGGCATCAATGAGTCCGTGTGGAAGATCGCGAATAAAACCCACGGTATCGGACAACGAGACCGAACGCGCGGCGCCTTCGAGGTAGAGTTGGCGAGTCGTCGTATCAAGCGTTGCAAAAAGTTGGTCTGCCGCATACGCTCGGGCTTTTACTAGCGCGTTAAACAAAGTCGATTTACCTGCGTTGGTATAGCCAATCAAGGAAATATTGAATGCGCCGCGGCGGTCCCGCTGCTTGCGTTGGGTCTGGCGTTGGCGCTTGACCTTTAAGAGCTGGTCTTTGGTGCGTTTGATATTGGCAGAAATCATCCGCCGATCCAGCTCAATTTGGGTTTCGCCAGGACCGCCACGGGTTCCGATACCACCACGCTGCCGTTCCAAGTGGGACCAGCGTCGAACCAAACGGGTACTTAAGTATTGCAGTCTTGCCAGTTCGACCTGAAGCTTGCCTTCATGGCTTCTGGCTCTTTGGGCAAATATCTCTAATATCAAAAAAGTCCGGTCATTGACTGGCAACTCTAAGCGACGTTCTAAATTGCGTTGTTGTCCGGGGCTTAGACTTTGATCGAAAAGCACCTCTTGGGCGCCATGCTGCTGCGCCAATAATTTAATTTCATCGGCTTTACCTGTGCCTACAAACAAGGCCGCATCAGGCGCTCGACGCTTGCATGTAATCGATGCCACCGGGGTTAAACCCGCCGTTTGCGCAAGCAGACCCAACTCAGAAAGCTCAGAATCAAAATGCGGTAGGCCTAAATCGACGCCCACCAAGATGGTTCGTGCTTCAAAGGAATCAGGAAAAGAAGTCAATGGCTAGTTAAAAGTTAAACAAGGCATGCAGCCATGACAGGCTGATAAGGCCTAGGATGCTTCAACTGGCTCGTTGTTGTCGCCGTTACCCGTGATACTTACCGCACGGCCTGGAACAATTGTTGAAATAGCGTGTTTGTAGACCATTTGGGTCACCGTATTACGCAGAAGCACCACATATTGGTCAAACGACTCAATTTGTCCTTGAAGCTTGATGCCATTAACCAAATATACAGAAACCGGGATATGTTCCCGGCGCAGTGCATTCAAAAAAGGGTCTTGAAGGAGTTGACTTTTGTTATTCACGATATTCTCCGTGTTTGAAATGTGAGTTTTAGAAGATACCACACGCTCGCGTCGACCTCAGTCGGCTCATGCGCAATGGGGTTAATTTAGTCTTTGTCCGCGTAAGGGTTAGATGCGGACTTCATTTGAATTCTCAAGGGGGTGCCCACTAAATCAAATTCTTTTCGAAATCGCCCTTCTAAAAACCGTTTGTAAGCGTCGGTCACATGCTCCAAAGAGTTTCCGTGGACGATGATGATGGGCGGGTTCATCCCCCCTTGGTGGGCATAACGCAGTTTGGGGCGGTACATCCCAGTTTTTTTGGGGGTCTGGAACTGGATCGACTCCAACAAAACACGGGTCAACACGGGCGTGGGCATCTTTCGATTTGCAGAGCGATGCGCTTGGGCAATCGAGTCCCATAAAGGGCCTAAACCCTGGCGTTTTTTGGCTGAAATCAAATGGAGCGAGGCAAACTTCAAAAATCCAAGGCGGGTTTCAATCGATCGCTTCACCAACTCCCGCTGGTATTCGTCAACGGCATCCCATTTATTCACCGCAACCACTACAGAGCGACCCGACTCTAATACATAACCCGCAATGTGGGCATCTTGGTCTGTGACTCCCTGAATCGCATCGATTAAAAGCAGCACCACATTGGCGGATTCAATCGCTTGCAATGTTTTGACCACTGAAAATTTTTCAATCGCCTCAAAGACCTTGCCTTTGCGCCGTAAACCCGCGGTATCAATCAACTCGAACTTTTGCCCACCGCGCTCAAAAGGAACAGAGATCGCATCGCGCGTGGTTCCGGGTAAATCAAATGCCACCAAGCGCTCTTCGCCAAGCCAGGTGTTAATTAAGGTGGACTTGCCCACATTGGGTCGCCCAGCGACTGCCAGCTTAATCGTACTAGGATCTGACTCAGCTTGCGTTTCTTCAATCGCGGTCAAAAGGGGCGACAGCGTCAGATCTAACAAAGGACGAATCCCTTGACCGTGGGCCGCCGAAATAGGTAACACTTCACCGAGACCGAGTTCAAAAAACTCACTAAAACGACCGCCCTCCGTCATTCCCTCGGCCTTATTGGCCACCAGAAAACAAGATTTGCCTAATTTGCGTAAATATTTAGCAATCTCATGGTCCTGCGCCGAGACGCCATTGCGTGCATCCACCACAAACAAAACGACGTCTGCCTCTGCAACGGCTTGGCGCGTTTGCTTGGCCATTTCTTTGTAGATACCGTCGGCTGCATCGGGTTCAAAGCCGCCTGTGTCTACAACGATGAATTCATGTTTTCCGTGTTTTGCATTGCCATAGTGGCGGTCGCGCGTGAGTCCTGCGTAATCGGCAACGATCGCATCCCGCGTTTTCGTCAGTCGATTGAACAATGTGGATTTACCCACATTGGGTCTTCCGACCAAAGCTACAACAGGTTTCATCAAGGATTTCTAATCTAACTACTCAGGTCGAAACCCAAAAATTCCGCCACGCTGGGTTACAACAACCAGGGTGTCACCCACCAACACAGGAGATCCCACAATCGGCGAGCCGTCCGTCGCAATACGACTCAAGAGCGAGCCGTCTTTAGCGGACAAAAGGTGGATATACCCTTCAAAGTCGCCTACGGCCACTGACTGCCCCATCCAGAGTGGCGTTGACAACTCACGAAAACGCAAGCGATCCACGCTCCATAAGCGTTCGCCGTCCAAACGCCGCCAAGCCACCACCTTGCCGTCACTTTCGGTACCAAAAATGGTGTCTGTATTGCCTGAGATTCCCGTTGATCCAGAGGCCGGCTTACTCCACAGGGTCCGCCCCGCTTGAGCGTCAACACATGCCACCGCCGTTTGAAAGGCGCGAAGGCACACATTGTCGGCGTTACGGCTCACGCCAGTCACCAAATCCACCAAGCGCTCGACTTCATTGACACCACGACCCACCGCGACGCCTGCATCCCAACGGACAGTTCCGTTGAGAGGATTCAAAGCAATCAAGCGACCACTCTGACCGGTCACCAAGGTATCTCCAACCGCCATCAATACACTGGCCTGACCCAAAATAAGGGAGTCCCCTGGGCGCTGCTGCTGCCACAGTTTGCGTCCTGAAAGTGCATCAAACGCATAGACCGTCCGATTAGCAGTCATGACAAACACTCTCGATCCGGCGACCAAAGGAGCGGTGAGCGTCACTGCGTTGAGTTTTTGACGCCAAAGCTCTTTGCCTGCGGCCAGCACAACCACATAGTTTTCTTGAGAGACGACTGCGACATACTTGCCGTCACTGCCCACACCTGCGCTTAGGGGAGAGGCTACATTTGCACGCCAACTTTCCACGCCAGTCTCCGCATGAATGTCTAGGACGATCCCTTTTTCTGACGCGGCAAAAATATGGTTGTCAACGGCCCGGAGTTCTAACCTGGAAAAGCTCGGGCCCATTGAGGCCTTCCACACCTGTCGTACCGCAATTTGAGATGGGTTGACCTCTAACGAGGTGGGTTTGACTTTTTCACTTCCAGCGCATGCCTGCAAAAGGGCTGCTGCTACAAGACACATGGCCCACCGAATAGGCGTTTGAGCACTGATTTGCATTGGCATTAACGGTCTCCGTCGGCTGGTTTTTTCGCACCATCTGCTGCAGGTGCTTCAGGCTCGATACCCAGAGCATTCAATTTAACCCGGACCAAACGTCGGTATTCCGAACGCTCTTCCAAAGCGCTAAACGCCTGGAGGTAGGCTGCTTTGGCTTCTGTTTTTTTGCCTTCCAGCATCCATATATCCCCCTTGCGGTCATCCACAAGGGCTTTAAAGGCAGGTGATTTAACGTCTTCTAATACTTTGAGCGCACTCTCGAAGGCCTTAGTCTCCATATGCAGGCTGGCAAGTCGCAAGCGAGCGACAGATGCATAGCCCTCATCCGATGCATTGTCTGCAGCCCATTGCAAAGCGGCTTTTGCAGTGTCTGTCTTTTGGGTATCGGCGGCCATTTTTGCCAATTGCAACGCGGCTTGTTGGGTGTAAGTGGAAGCCGGGAAACGTTCTTTCATGTCATTGAAGGTACGCTCCACTTTGCTGAGATCCGCGCTTTGAAGAGATTTTTCCATCTCATCAAACATCACTGCAGATTGTGCCGCCTGATTTTTTCTCCAGTAAGCATAGCCATTCCAAGCAGCCAATGAACCTAAAACCGCAATCAAAATCCAGGTGATCAGATTTCCGTAGCGGCTCCAAAAATGTTTCAGTTCATCGAGTTGTTCTTGTTCTTCGAGATCGAGTTGGTGTGCCATAGCAATATTTTCCTTAAGCCCTCGATTGTAGGTGCTCAGCCCATTGCGTTAATTGACTTAAGGGCTCGAGTTGCTGGACTTGGCTTGCGTCACGCAGAGATTTGATGGTGACACAACCCTGAGCAAGTTCATCGACTCCAAAAACTAGGACATACCGTGCGCCTGAGGCATCGGCTTTTTTAAACTGGGATTTGATACTTGCCATGGCCCCATCTGCACTGGCGTGCATTTGGATAGAAACCCCCAAAGCCCGTAAGGTTTGAAGGTACGCGCTCACCCGTGGCAAATCTGAGACTTCAGACACGACCGCATATGCATCCAGCGGTGCGATCTGAAGTGAGCCTTCTTGCTCCTTCAGTAATTCCAAAACCCGCTCAACTCCCATAGCCCAACCGACAGCTGGTGCGGGCTTACCGCCGATTTGCTCAATCAAGTAATCGTAACGTCCGCCCGCGCAAATCGTGCCTTGGGATCCCAGCTGGGTTGTCACAAATTCAAACACAGTGAGGTTGTAATAGTCCATCCCCCGAACAAGCCGGGGGTTGAGAACATAGGGAACGTCGTTGGCATCCAAGATCGCCATGACGGATGCAAGGTGGGCTTTGGATTTCTCACCCAAAAAATCGAGCAATTTTGGGGCAGACTCGATCACAGCTTGCATTTGCGGATTTTTACTGTCTAACAAACGCAAGGGGTTCAAGTGCAATCGGCGATAGGCTTCTGCATCAAGGACGCTGGCGTTCGATTCAAAATGTTGAATCAAAGCGGTCCGGTGCAGATTGCGCTCCATTGGCTGACCCAAACTATTGAGTTGCAAAACAACGTCTTTGATGCCCAATTCTTTCCACAAGGCATCGGCCATCAAAATGAGTTCTGCGTCTATTTCAGGCCCGGAAAATCCTAGCGCTTCAGCACCGATTTGATGAAACTGGCGGTATCGTCCCCGCTGCGGGCGCTCATGGCGAAACATGGGACCAAAGTAATACAAACGCTTGGGGCCGTTGTAAAGCATGGAGTGCTCAACCACCGCGCGAACCACTCCGGCTGTATTTTCAGGGCGCAGTGTTAAAGCTTCACCGTTGAGTCGGTCATCAAAGGAATACATTTCCTTTTCAACGATGTCGGTCACTTCACCCAAACCACGTACAAATAAAGCAGTGGGTTCAACAATGGGGGTACGGATATTTTCAAATGCGTAGCGCCGCATCAAGGCACGGACCCGCTCTTCTAAAGCTTCCCAGCGTTCAGACTCACCCGGCAATATGTCATTCATGCCTTTGACTGCAACTATTTTTTCAGCCTTTGTGGCCGTCATTTTTTCTGTCATTTTTCTTTAATTTGAAAGGGGTGCGCCAAAGCGTTGCTGAATGTAGTTTTCAACCACCACTTGAAATTCAGTGGCAATGGCGTCGCCGCGCAGCGTCATTCGTTTTTCGCCGTCAATGAATACGGGGGCGGCAGGGGCCTCGCCGGTTCCAGGCAGACTGATTCCAATATCTGCATGCTTGCTTTCACCGGGACCGTTCACTATACAGCCCATCACAGCCACTTTGAGACTTTCAACCCCAGGGTACTGTGTTCGCCAAATCGGCATTTGGTCGCGCAGGAAATGGTCAATTTGTTGCGTCAATTCCTGAAACGTGGTGCTGGTGGTTCTGCCGCAACCCGGGCATGCTGTAACGCTAGGTACGTAGGAGCGAATACCCAAAGCTTGCAGAATTTCAGCAGCCACCACCACTTCCTGGTTGCGAGACTCACCGGGGGCAGGCGTCAGCGAGACACGGATCGTGTCGCCAATTCCCTCCTGTAGCAAGATTGCCAGCGCAGCAGTCGAGGCGACGGTTCCCTTGGTACCCATACCTGCTTCTGTCAGACCCAGGTGCAACGGGTAAGACGTTCGTTTTCCCAATTCACGGTACACGGCGACCAAATCTTGCACACCGCTGACCTTGCATGACAGGGTAATTTGGTGGGCTTGCATTCCCATGTTCTGTGCCACTTGCGCCGAACTCACAGCAGAAGCAATCAAGGCCTCATACATCACCTTTTTCGAATCCCAGGGGTCAGAACGCTGGCTGTTTTCGTCCATCATGGAGGCTAATAACTCTTGATCTAAGCTGCCCCAGTTAACTCCAATGCGAATGGGTTTGTTCCAGCGCATCGCCGCTTCGATCATCAGTCCGAATTGGCGATCTTTTTTCTCTCCCTTACCCACATTTCCAGGGTTGATACGGTACTTAGAAAGGGATTTTGCGCAGTCTGGAATATCTGTCAGCAACCGGTGCCCGTTGAAATGAAAGTCGCCAATCAAGGGGACGGAGACATCCATGCGATCCAACTGCTCACGAATAAAAGGTACGGCTTGCGCGGCTTCAACAGTATTGACAGTGATGCGTACCAATTCAGAGCCCGCATTGGCCAATTCCTTGACTTGGATCGCCGTACCAATCACATCAACGGTATCGGTATTGGTCATGGACTGGATTCGAACAGGCGCTCCACCGCCAACCGTCACCACCCGATCGCCCCAAACCACTTGGGTCTGTAAACTTTTGCGACTGGGGTCGCCGCTTAAATTCAAACTAGAAATATCTTGCATCATTGCACCTTAAATTTTGCAACGTTGTCTTGGGTCACGCCCTTCAGAGTCAAAGGCTTGTCTTTCCATTGCACATCGGTCAGGTCAGCGCGCCCCACAATGACTGAAAGTGGCAATGCGCCTGAGACGCTAGCAGACTCGCCCGCCTCCAATCTACGTTGGAAAAGAACGATGCCCGCAGCATCCGTGACTTCGATCCAGGAACGTCCTCGCACCTTGAAAACCAATTCCGAAATTGCCTCAACAACCGCGGGCGCACTGGCAACAAGGGCTGTCTCAGGCATCGGAGCTGGCACCGCCAAAGCCACTGGCGCAACAGGAACTTCTACTACGGTGACCGTAGAAGTGATTTCCGCAGACTGCGGAAAATAAGAATCCCACACTGACTCAAGATAGGGAGAAAAATACACCAGCGCGGCAGCCGCAACCAATAGGCCAGCAAAAATCACATGGGATGAGGCTGAAAAAAAGATGCGTAATTTAGCGCTCAGATGCGTCGGCTCGCCAAAGGAGGCTTTGATGGTGTCTTCAATATTCACAAAAACAGGCTTAGGAC
>SXSX01000037.1 GCA_005793295.1 Burkholderiales bacterium
ATCTCGTGGAGGTCAATATGTTTGAGAAAATCACGCTCAAGCAGATGGTCACCAACGCCATCCACAACGAAGAGGTCGATGTGCTTCAGTTGCAAGACGAGCTGTTCTGAAATCAGCATCAAAATTTACCGGACACTAGTGAAGAAAGACATTGAATGACTAATGCAGCACTGACCCCAGCGTTTTCTAAAACACGGATGCAAGAAGTGTTTGACCGGCAAGCCGCTACCGCCTTAAGACTGCGCAGCTCAACCGCAGACGAGCGCATCGCAAAAATTCGCAAGCTACGTGACGCGGTCATTGCCCATACCGAAGACTGCTACCACGCTGCCTACGCCGACTTTAAAAAACCACCCGGTGAAGTTGATTTGGCTGAAATTTTGCCTATTTGCGTTGAAGCCAATGATGCGATTCGCAAGCTCAAAAAATGGATGAAGCCCGCCCACGTCTGGCCTACGCTTCTGACAGGTGGAACCCGCAGCCATGTTCAATACGTGCCTCGTGGGCGTTGCCTGATCGTTGGGCCTTTTAACTACCCTATCAATTTAACCCTTGCGCCACTGGTATCTGCAGTCGCTGCAGGTAACACAGTAATTTTGAAGCCCTCGGAATTAACGCCCCATATGTCGGCCCTGATTGCAAAGATCGTGGGCGAAGTTTTTTCTGAAGACGAAGTTGCCATCTTCCAAGGCGAGGCTGATGTGGCCCAAGCCCTGCAAGAATTGCCGTTTGACCATATTTTCTTTACTGGCAGCCCGGCGATTGGAAAGCTCGTGATGGCTGCAGCGGCCAAGAACCTCACCAGCGTCACGCTCGAACTCGGCGGCAAAAGCCCGACCATTGTGGATGCCAGCGCCAACCTCAAACTGGCAGCTAAAAATATTATGTGGGCCAAGTTTGCTAACTCAGGGCAAACCTGTATCGCACCCGACCATGTCTTTGTGCACGAAAGCGTCAAAGACCAATGGGTTGACATTTGCCGTGAAGAATTGAAAAAAGCCTATGGCAACAGTTTGACCGACCAACAAAACAGTCCTCATCTGGCACACATGGTTAACGCCCGCCATACTGGCCGCGTCAAAGCATTGCTCGACGATGCCACAGCACACGGCGCCCGTTCGTTGACCGGCGGCGGCATGGGAGAGTCCGATTGCTTTATCCAGCCAACCCTGTTGGATAAAGTTCCAGATAGCGCACGCGTGATGCAAGAAGAAATTTTTGGACCCTTGCTGCCTATCATCGGATTTACGAATCTAGACGAAGTCATCGAGCGCATCAACGCAGGACCCAAACCGCTGGCTTTATACGTTTACAGCAAAACTGAAAAAAATATTGATGCTGTTTTAACGCGCACCGTCTCAGGCGGGGCTTGCGTTAACCACTCACTCATGCAATTCTTACAAGGCAACCTGCCTTTCGGCGGAGTGAATAACTCAGGTATTGGCAACGCCCACGGGCATTACGGCTTCAAAGCCTTCAGCCATGAGCGCGGAGTGGTTCGAACCCAGTTCTCTTTTGCAGCGACTCTTTTCTCTGCTGGCGAAGTTCCGCCGATCATTCGTAAATTGATGCGTTCGGCTTTCAAAATTTTATAAGCGGCATGGGCGCCCAAAAGGCGCTCATGTTTTCACTAATTTTGAGAATAAACGCGAAAAAGCAATTACAGTAATGTTTTTAATGTACTCGGGCATTTTGACGAATGTACAGTTTCAGTGGCTTCCATAATTTCTCACAAATGCGCGAGCTTTGGGCTTTGAAAAGTCACCTTCAAAAAAAGGCCGCCCATGCTGTTTGAGCATTGCGCCCAATGCCAACGGTGTTGTCACATCGAAGAAGATTTTCCGCCCCTCGAGGTTTCATTAACCAAGGAAGAAGCGCAGGTTTACGGCAGTATTTGTATCGAGAACCATTGCAAGCATTTAGGAGACCGGGGTTGTGATTTGGGTGAGGCCAAACCAGTGAGCTGCAAGTTGTACCCCTTATCCTTTGAACCCCGCTCACGAACATTTCAATTTGATGTGGAATGCCCTCTTAAGGACCGCTATTTCGCACAATTGTCCGACCCAGAAAGTGACGCCTCCTTGCATCTTCTGAGCATGTCAAATATTATCAAAGGCTTAGAAAAAACTGACCGCGAATTTCTAGAAAAGAATTATGCAATCGATGTTGATTACTTCGAATTAGAAACCTTGCCAGTCAGTCCCTTTAAGCCAAAAATATAGACATGCGCATGCAATTTACCGAAAACCAAGAAACCTTGGAGGTTCACGATCAAGCGCAAGGCGATCCTGAACACTTCGATTTAGAACATCAATCTTGGAACGCTGAAAATTTATGTGTTGAAAGTTACCACGAAGACATTCTTTACTACACCTCGCGCTGGGATGCGTTGTGTCCTTATGTGAATGTTTCTCCTGAGATGATTGCAATGGCCCAAAAGCCATTCATTGTTTATGCAATCCCACCTGAGAGCCCTTACGGCGTTCCTATCAATGACAAATATGGATTGGTGCATGCGGGATCAGAGGAATTTTGGAATGAGCCGCGGCGATGCAGAAAATTTAAAGAACTTGAGAAGTTATGCAAAGACTTAATAACAACAACCAGCGTGATTTCAGGAAAGAACGTTAGCGTTGAAGATGTTTACGCGATGGGCGGCGAACATTTTGCCAACTACTACATCCACGACCAAGAAGTTGAAGGCTTTGTCGATTACATCCGTGACCTCGACATCTTGCTGATTCAAGTTCACGCGCCCAACGGCGACCTCGTACTTACCGATGTTTCAATTTTGCTGCCTGAGCGCAGTCAGGTTTACGGAAGTTTTTGTCAATGGAGTCGCGACTATAAAAACAAATCTCCCGGAATTTACGCTTGCCTTTTGGCTTCGCGCTGGACAGCGGACAATGGCTATCAATACTACAACTTAGGGCCGGTCGATGACTACGGCTACAAAGCGCTTTTCGTGACCAACCATGAGCCGATTTTTGCGTTAGCACTCACAGATGCCGATCATCCTTTGGCTTTGGACACCACCTCACCATTGCACACAGACTTCAAACCCGAAGTTTGGAATCAGATACGCCGTACCACCTAAAAGCAAAGCACCATGTCGACCTTAAAAAAGAAAATTCTGAAGCATCTGCAAGAAGAGGTTTACTGCCACTTAGGTATTTCACCTGTTCACGGCATCGGAGTGTTTGCAATTCGCGACATCCCCAAAGGGGTCAACCCCATGCGCACGTGGAGCGATGCCAAGGAAGTTAAATTCACCCACAAAGAGCTCCAAAGCGTTCCCCAAAGTGTAAAAAAAGAACTTCGTATCTTTTGCTACTACGATAAAGAAAGTATGGAGGTACCTGCCGTAGGTATGCACACCTTGAATATGGCGGTCTACCTTAACCATTCTAAAAAACCGAGCGTTAAATACCGAAAAAATGGACAACTCGTTACCTTGCGGGCTATCCAATCGGGGGAAGAGCTTATGCTCGACTATGACATTAGCTTTGGTGAAAAGCACATTTTTAACTAAACAGGCTTCGGTGCGCTTGCACCTGCTGACGCTTTGCGCTAAAATTAGTGAAGGGATGACAAAGTAAAAAGGTATTAAACCTTCACTTTGAATTGACAGGATCCATGGTTTTACACCGTCGTGCGCTGCTCGCCATTGCTACCCTTTGCTTAACTGGCTGCGCGAGCTATTCATCCAAGGCCATCGGCAGCATAGACAACCAAAATCCTGCCTTCAACTCGGCCGATTGCCAAACCGCCCGTCAAAACGCGTGGGTACACGAAGATTTAAAACAAATCAAACTCGTAGCCGGTCCCTCATTGCTACTTTTCGCAGGCCCAGTTTTAGCCATCCCCGTTCTCCTAGCAAATGTGGGGCTCAATACCGCCGATCACCTCAAAGCCAATGACATTAAATCGCTCTGTGCCGGTAAGGCGTTGACCCCCGACGAGCTCACGCAAAGTATTGTGATTGATACTGGGTTAGCTGCCGCTACTGCTGCCTTACTACCGGGTGGAACGGCGCTTGCAAGCAAGCCTTAGCATTGTCTGCCAAGCGAATTTCAATCCGCCAAATCGCGGATTAAACAATGTAAATCAACCAGTCGACAAAAAAGTCAGGTTGCACTACAACCTATTGACTTGGCGGGGCAGGAAGGTCTGTAGCACTAACTTGCTCAGGCTCTGAGGGTGCCGGATTCTGGTGGCGACGGGAATTCGAACTTATCGCCGTCCTGGGTCGGCTTCCGACCCGAAGGAGACTACCGCCTCGCTGACTCGGTTGCTGAAGTCCGGTCGCTCGGCCTCGCAATTGCAGTCGCGGGAAGCTCGGCCGCTGGCAGCACCAGCGGGCCTCGATGAGACGGCACACGCCGCCCGCTTCTCCGATCACTCGGCGCCGCGCCGCTTGCTCAAGCGCCTCGCACAGGATCGACCTGGGGTTGGCTGGAATGCCCGAACTCGGACAACACGATGTCTTCTGACACGTCGATTGCCACACCCAAGGCCAGCAAGTCGCTGGCCGTGAGGCCGAACATGCGCTTGAACGTACTGCTGAGGTGCGCTGAACTCGAAAAACCGGCGGAGTGAGCCGCATCGGTCAAGCTGCCGCCGACAGCAATGGTGCGCATCACGGCGGCCATGCGTCGCCACAGACGATAGCGGCGGAATGGTAGGCCAAGCTCGGCGTCAAAGCGTGCCCTGAAGCGCGACGGTGACAGGCACGCCAGCGCGGCAGCGTCCTGCAAGCGGCCGAAGGCGTCGGGCTGGCGTTCAATTTCGCGCACGACGCGGGCGATTCGTGCATCCCGCGGGCTGTGGGGCCTCAGCCCGAACGCGGCGAAGGCTTCGTCGAGGCGGATCCGCGGGCCCGCCAGCCGCAGCCGCTCGCGGCCCCGCAGCAGCCCGGCCTGGGACAGCGGGTGCCAGCGGTCGGTCAGCGGGTCCAGGTAAAGGAAGGCCATCGGCCCGCGGCTCTTCAGGTGATGCAGCGTCTCGGACGGAATGACGCTGACCACCTCCGAGCACCACGGCGACCAGCCCCCTGACTTCGCCCATGTCCGCAACTCGAAGGCCTGCCGCAGAGATACCGCGATCGTCGTCGCCACGTTCAGGTGCGGCGACAGGTCCAGCCCCGGGCCAACGTACAGCGCACGCGCCGGACCCACCCAGATGCGCG
>SXSX01000038.1 GCA_005793295.1 Burkholderiales bacterium
AGGCGCAAATTCGCCGTCGCCAACGCGAAGTGGCTACGGCCCGGATGATGCAAAAAGTCAAAGAAGCGGATGTCATCATTACCAATCCTGAACACTTTGCGATTGCGCTGGCCTATGACCCCACGGCCGACGGAGCGCCCATCTTGCTGGCCAAAGGCGCAGACTTTGTCGCCGCGCGGATTCGCGAAGAGGCCAAGGCCCATTCGATCGAAATTTTTGCCGCGCCGCAACTTGCCCGTGCCCTGTACTTCACCACCGAAGTGGACCAACCGATCCCAGAAACGTTGTATTTCGCAGTAGCCCAAGTGATTGCGTATGTCTTTAGCTTGGCGCAGGTTCGCCCCGGGGTTGACCCGATGCAGCGACCTAATCCTAAAATACCGCCATCCATGCTGTTCGATGCAAATGGAAAACCCCTTTCTCCTGAGGCCAGCGCATGAACTTGAACTCCTTCGGTGGCGACAGCGGTTTGACCGATCTGCCTCCTTTATTCTTTCGCAACGCAGATCGCCTGCGCCTAGAGGGCTGTGTTGCCGCCTTAGTCCAAGACGGCATGAGTTTGGCGATGGTCAGCAGCAACGACGCACTGCTAGACCATTACGGCAAGCTGCTGGTGGCGCGGCTGCGCGATACCGCCCCGCAAATTACTTTAGAGGTTTATTTCCCCGCCAGCGCAGAGGCCTTGCTAGCGCGTTTTAACGACGTGCTGGTCAGCACCTCTGTAGATTCCGCCCGAGACGCCACCGCCCGGGTGGCCAACCCAAAAATTTGGATCGTGCATGACGCCTCGGCCCTGCCCGACCACGAAATTCAGCTGCTGGCCCGTTTGGTTCAAAACTTTCCAGGCGCCAATATCCGGGTGGTCATGCTGCTAACCACCGCCAGCAAAAAACAACAACTGCTTAGCGCCTTTGGGCGGCGCATCTTGAATTGGGAAATCGAACCCCCCACCCAAGAGCAAAAAGACACCATGCTCGAGATGGGCCGCACCCAAGGCCGAGAAGGACTGGTCAGCTCCCTGCTTCAAAGAATCTCGGCGTCCGAGCCCTATTCCCCTTCCAAACCCTTGGCTGCGTTGGCTGCAACCCGCGCCCAAAGCGCTTTAAATGCCGCCTATGACCCGGCCGCAACCGACGGGTTCGATGACGACTCGCGCAGCCAAGAAGACAGCGCATCCTCAGAGCCCAGCCCATGGCCCACCCGGCTGAAATGGGCTGGGGTTACGGCAGCACTTTTGGCAAGCTCCAGCGTTGCCGTCGCCCTGCTTTACGGAGGCCTTAGTTCGCCTTCTGAGCTTTCTCATATCTGGAAAAAACTTCGGGTGGGAGACAACCCCTTTATCGCGGCCAAACCCCAGCCTGCTGCAAGTTCCCCGGCTGCTGCGGCCTCTGCCTCAAAAGTCGCCACAGCGCCCGTTGTAGCCGCTCCAACCACCCCTGCCGCTTCGGCGCCATCTACCGTAGCGCCTACCACGCCAGTGACGCCCGTGACACCGGTTGCGCCTGTTCCACCTAAAACCCCTGCCGCAGCGCCCGTACCTGCCGCGCAAGAGGTGGTTATCAGCTCGACTGACAGCCGCAAACCTGCACCAGCAAACGCCCAGGCTCCAGCCCCCACACCGGCACCTCCAGCCGTCACAACGCAATCTGGAAAAGAAATAGAAGTTTTTATTGGGCCCAGCGTCCAGACCAAATCAGGTCACGCCTGGGTGGAACAGTTACCGCAAAGTAGTTACGTAGTTCAACACGCCATGCTGGCAAGTTTTCAGGATGCAGGCGTTTGGTTAAAGCGCCATTCGGCCTTAAAACGCGCCCGTATTGTTGCGCTCTACTTACCCAACCAAAACAGTCCCCGTTATGCCTTGATTTCAGGTCCGTTTGTGTCAATTGCAGAAGCAGACACGTTCATGGCACGGCCATCCGTTCCAGAGGGATCCCAAGTGCGGTCCTCTCGCTCCGTGAAGGAGCAACTCTCGCCCGAGGCTGCAAAAGCTGCGGCAGCGCGGCGCAAAGAAGCCAAACCATGAGTGAGCCTACATTTATCCCCTCCAGCGAACCCTTTAAGGTGACCATGCCTGAGGGCAGCACGGTCGCGCGGAGCCAAACTGCCCAAGTCGGCAATGATGTTCGCCGCGTTTTAGCGGATGACGAATTTGTCAATGTAGAAGTCCATGTGGATGAAAATACCGTTCTGCTTCAAAGTGGCGGAGGCAGGAAAAGTGTCGGTTTTGCCAGAAAAAAAGATTCTTCGCTAGCCAACCCATCAGCCCGTCTTACAAAAACCAATGACGCTTTGGCTCAAGTCGCAGCATTAGCTGCCGATTCAAAAGAAGAAGATCGGCTTGCCATACTGGAAATGAACTTCCCCGCTCGTGTTGTTCACCTCAAAATCGAAAATGATGCCATCCGCAAGCAGTTAAACGAACTCAACGCACAAATGAAACCCTAGGCGCTCAGGCTGCCTTTTTTTTGGTACCCGTTATGACCGATTCAACCCCCCATACCGCAGGCCCCGACGAGCCGCCTTTGGACGTCCCTGAGCACCAGAACGACGAGCATTCCAGCGCGCCTGGGCTTGGTGCCCACGACCCAGAAACCCACGAAGAATCGCATAGCGAGACGCATGAAATAACGCATGCAGTGACGCATGACCACGAGCTCACCGACATGAAATCTACGCTGCTCGATGCAGCGGAGCTTTCTAACCGGGCGGCAGGGTTAGCAGCCAAGGCAGGTGCTGATTTGCACAGCGCGGCAGACCACGTGATGGAGAGCAATGCCTCCGTGCGCATTTACGGCATTGTCGTTCTTGCCGCCTTTGGAATTTTGATGATGATTGGTTTGGGGCTGTTTGGCTTTATGTCGATGCGCCTGCAAAGCCGGATTAACCAAGCCGACGCCATGCTACTTGCCGTTGGCAAACGCGTCGTAGCCATGGATGAATCGATTGAACTCCTCACCGACACGGGTGAGCGACTGCGTGACATGGCCGCCAAGCAAGACCTTTTGGCAAGCCAGCAGCTCTAAAACGAAACCCGACTTGAAGACGTGATGCGTGTGGCCCAATCGGCCTCTGACGCGCTGATCAAACCCGCCGCTGATACCAAGGGGCCTGATTTGGCCAAACTCTTGCAAGCCTTAGACGCCCGCTTACAAAGCCAAGCCGCTGCCATTGCCGCACTCTCAAGCCAAACCCGCACCGCCGCAGCGCCGCGAACCGATACGGCGGCGGTTCGCAAAGAAGTAGAAGCCATGCTGCGCCAGCAAAAAGCGGTTGAGGCGGCCGCCAAACCGGTGATGGTTGCGCCGCCGGTGAAGCCCAAGGAAAACTTGGTGCAATACCCCCGCACCCAGCCCCAAGGCTCGCAAACCCCTTAAATTCCGCGCAAGCCGAATTTTTGAATTTTTTCGATCAGGGTGGTTCGCTGAACGTTGAGTAAACGGGCGGTTTGCGATACGTTGCCCTTGGTTCGGCTGAGCGCTTGTGAAATAAATTCACGCTCAATCTCTGCCATGCGGTGTTTGAGCGACAAACCCTCGGGTGGCAATATCGGCAAGCCTTGCGCCAAGGACGGCGGGCTCGTATCCGGCAAGAAAACCGCATCTTCTTCGGGCTCGTCCGCGCCC
>SXSX01000039.1 GCA_005793295.1 Burkholderiales bacterium
GATGTGATGCGGTTTATGTGCGAAAAATTTGCCGAAGACGCTAGGCAGTTATGGCGACGTTTAGTTTTTAACCACTTGATAACGAATGTGGATGATCACTTGCAAAACATCGGGTTTTTGTATAGCGGAGACAACCAATGGCGACTGTCACCCGCTTTTGATCTGAACCCTTTTCCAGACAAGGATCCCGAATCCAAAACCTGGTTGAGTGAAGACACTGGCCCGATCACATCGATCGAACAGTTGCTCAGTCAAGCCTTTCGATTTGAGTTGTCGAAGCCACAGGCACAAGCAGTTCTTGATGAAGTTGTGATAGCGGTAAAGCGTTGGAAAGAAGTGGCTAATCAACCAGAGGTTGGCTTTCAAGCGCGTGAAATTACCGATTTCAAACCCGCATTTCTAAGTCATTGACACGATTGGATAGCGATAGTTATGCAATCTTTTGCAACAATAATCGTCTAGTGAATTAGTGGAATGCCGCATCCCCAAGATTCCGCGCCACATCAACCAACACCTGGCTCCAATCGCGCTGCGCTGCTTGGCGGTAGAGGCGCATGGTGGGGTACCACGGCGAGTCTTTGCGCTGGAGCATCCAGCGCCAGTCGGGAACAAAGGGGAGCAAAACCCAGGTGGGTTGGCCTAGGGCTGCGCTGAGGTGGGCTACGCTGGTGTCTACTGAGATGACCAGATCCATTAGCTCGCACAGCGCCGCCGTGTCCGAAAAACTGGTGAGCTTCTCGCCAAAATGCTGAATACGCGATGTGTCTTCTAACGCTGGTAAATCCCAATCGCGTACTTCTTTTTGCAGGCTCACAAACTGGTAGCCCTTTGGCAACGCGTCTAGCAGGGCTTGTAACTTCAGGCTGCGGTTGTGGTCGTCTTGATGGGTCGCGCTGCCGCTCCAAACCAAGCCGATGCGGGGCTTGGTTTTAGGACCCAAAACGCCCGCCCAATGGGCTAGCTTGTCGGCGTCTGCTGCTAAATAACGGCTCTCGGCGGGAATGGTCGAGAGTTCAGTTTTAAACGCCATGGGCAAGCTCATGACCGGGCAGGAATACTCAAATTCCGGCAAGGGGTCGCCTTGCCGAATCAACGTCCCAACGCCTTTTAAGCTTTTGAACAGATCAAAAAGCAGCTTCTCCGTTTCATAAATCACGTGGCCACCGGCTTGGGCCACCAGTTGCGCGTAGCGGGCAAACTGAATCGTGTCGCCAAAGCCTTGTTCGGCGTGAATCAAGAGCCTTTTGCCTTGGATGGGCGCATCGCCAAGCCACATGGGCTTTGGAAACGGACGCTGGATTTTTTTGAATTTTTCCGTTTGCCAGCGCCATTGGTAATCTTTAAACCCCGCTGCAAGATCACCGCTGAGCAAGAAGGTGAGGGCGCGGTTCCAGTAGGCGTCTGCAAACTGGGGGCTGATCGCAATCGCGGCGTTGCTACTTTCTAAAGACGCTTCGATCTGGTGGAGGTACTTGAGCGAAACGCCGCGGTTGGAAAAGGCAATGGCGTGCTTGGGTTCGAGGGCGATCGCCTTGGTATAACTGGCTATTGCCTCAGCGCAGTCTTCTTTGGCTTGAAACGCATTTCCACGGTTCAAAAATGCAGCGACCGCGTTGGGGTTAAGGTCAATCGCCATATCAAAACTTTGAATCGCTTCCTCCGTGCGTCCTAAGGAAAGCAAAGAGTTCCCCCTAAAACTGTAGGCGTCTGAATACCCGGGAACCAAGGCAATGGCCAAATCGTAGCTGGCGAGGGCCTCTTCAAACCGCCCCAGTTCCTGCAAGGCGCTGGCCCGGTCGCAGGCCGCTTGGGCGTTTTGGGGGTTAATCGCCAGGGCTTTCTCATAGCACTCCACCCCCGCCTCAAACACATTGAGCTTGCACATCGCGTAGCCCAAGTCGTAGTAGGCGCTGTCGCTGTGGGGGTTGATCTCAATGGCCCGGCAGATCAAATCCACTGCGCTTTCGAGGTGCCCGAGCTGGGCGTTGATGATGCCCAGCATGTGCAAAGCATCAAAATGGCCTGCATCTTGCTTAATGATGTCTTCGTAAGCCGCCTTTGCTTGGGTCAATTGGCCTTGGGCTTGGAGGGCACGCGCCTGGTGGAACGGGCTGATGTGGGGTTCAGAAGTGCCTTGGGGCATAGATGGTTCCAGTGTCAGATGCTCTATTGTCGCTTGCTGTCGGTGAGAAATACTCTGTGGCATAGTGTCGGAAATTCGCCGCCCTGTGCTGGATACCGTGAAAGACCATTTTTGATCTATGCGTACCCGGGATACCCCTTCGATGACGGCCCAAAGACCACCGGCAGGTGAGAGTCTAATGAATCCGCATGCCCAGGTAAAGTTCAACGAAGGCTTGGCGAGTATGAACGCGGGTCAATTTGCCGCCGCGCAAGAAAGCTTAGAAAGCGCCTTGGCCCTGTACCCCCAGCATTTTGACGCTGCCTTGGTGCTTGGCATGGTGCGCTACCAAATGGGCGATGTTGCCGCAGCCGTGTCTCAGATTGAAGAAGCCATCGCCATCAACCCACAGCACCCTGGCGCCTACACCAACCTTGGTGTGGCCCAGGCTGACCTCGGACACTACCAGGCTGCGCTGGAGAGTTACCGCAAAGCCCTCGCGCTAGACCCCCGATACGCCGCGGCCTACAACGGCCAAGGCTTGGCTTTGCACGCCATTGGGCTGTCTGACAACGCTTTAGAAAGCCTTTGCCGAGCCGCTGAAATTCGACCCGACTATGCGGAAGCCTTCTTCAACCGCGGCAATGTGCTGTTGAAACTCCAGCGCCATGACCAGGCCGTAACCAGCTATGCCCAAGCCATTGCGCTGCAACCCCAGCAGCCCTTGTTTTATTACAACCTTGGCATCGCCCTGCAAGAGTCGAAAGACTACGAAGGTGCAATTGACGCCTTTGAAAAAGCCTTGGCGCTTCATCCATCGTACGAGGAAGCCGCCTACCGCTGTGCCGGAGCCTACAACGCAGTGGCTTCCGTGTACAAAGAACGCGCGCACATTGATGCGGCCATCGTTGCTTACCATGCCGCGCTGCGCTGGAACCCCCAGTATGCCGAGGCTTTTTACAACCTGGGCATCGTTTATCAATCGCAAAACCAGTTCGACAAAGCCTTGGCGTCCTACAGCGAAGCCTTGGCTTTGCAACCCCATAACGCCATTTTTTATCTCAACCGGGGCACCGTTTTTCACAGCCAAAAAAACACTGATCTCGCCCTAGAAGACTACGAACGATCCATTGCCCACGACCCCCAATTTGCATCCGCGCACTACAACCGAGGCAACGCCTTGCAAGACCTCCAGCGCAAGCCCGAAGCCATAGAGGCGTACCAAAAAGCCATCGAATGCCTGCCTGATAACGTGGCCGCCTACTACAACCAAGGCTGCGTATTGAAAGACCTCGGTCGGTTTGAAGAAGCCATCTCGGCATTTGACAAAGCCATTGCCATTCAGCCCAAGCACGCGCAAGCCCTGTGCAACCGTGGCGTTGCCTTGAACAGCTTGAACCAACACGCCCAAGCCATTGCCAGTTACGACCGCGCGATCGCCGCAGACCCCAACTACGCCGAGAGCTACTGCAACAAAGCCCTGGCAGAGCTATTGACTGGGAATTTTGAAGCGGGTTGGCGCCTCTACGAGTGGCGCTGGGCAATGGAAAAAATGGCCCCCAATGTGTTCGCAACGGATAAACCCCGGTGGACGGGAGTAGAGCCGTTAGAGGGTAAAACCATTTTGCTGACCAGCGAACAAGGCCTGGGCGATACCCTGCAGTTCAGCCGCTACGCCCGCATGGTCAAGCAGCGCGGCGCCAAGGTGGTCTTGGTGGTTCAACCCACGTTGGTCGGGTTGTTAAGCCACCTCGATGGCGTGGACCAAATCATCACCACGGGAGACACCGTTCCTGCGTTGGATTACCACTGCCCGCTTTTGAGCCTGCCTTTGGCCTTCAACACCCAGCTGACAACCATCCCACTTCCGAGCGCTGGACTCCAAGCCGATCCTGAAAAAGTTGCGTCTTGGCAGAAAAAACTGGGGGCCCAAGTTGGGCCTAACCCAGGGCCTAAGGTAGGCATCGTGTGGAGCGGCAGCCCTGCCCATGAAAACGACCATAACCGCAGCCTCTCGTTCTCTGAGCTCTTAGCCGTTTTGCCCAGCGGAATCACTTATGTGAGTTTGCAAAAAGAGCACCGTGCTGAAGATTTAAAGCAGTTAAAGCAACAACCCCATTTCGTAGAGTTTTCAAACGACATTGAAAGCTTTGCCGATACCGCAGCGCTGTGTGAGTGTGTCGACATGGTGATCAGCGTGGACACCAGCGTGGCCCACCTCGCGGGTGCTTTAAAGAAGCCCCTGTGGGTCTTGCTGCCGTATTGCCCCGATTGGCGCTGGCTTAGCCAAAGAGCCGATAGCCCTTGGTACCCTAGCGCAACCCTCCTGCGCCAAACAAAAGTCGGCGACTGGAGCCCCGTACTCAGCGCGCTTCAAAAAACGCTGCAGGGTTTGCTATGAGCCAGCCCACGCTTGAGAATTTCTTAGCCCTAGGCCACCAAGCCATGGCTGCTAACCAAGCCCAAGCGGGCGTGGATTATTTTTGCAAGGCAGTAGAACATGACGCTGCCAACGCCCAAGCCTACTTGGCCCTGGCTACAGCCATGTTTAAGCTCAAGCAGTACCGCGCTTGCCTTGAGTGCATCGATAAAGTTTTAAGCCTTAACCCTCAGTGCCCTGAAGCTTTTAACAACCGCGGTCTTGCTTTCAAAGCCTTGGGTAAAAACCAAGAGGCTATCGCAAGTTTCGAACAGGCTATTGCACTACAGC
>SXSX01000040.1 GCA_005793295.1 Burkholderiales bacterium
CCTGAAACGCAGCACCAAGCCATGCTAAAAAAAATTTCCCTCACACCCCACTTCATTCACAGTCGGGGCACCCGATAAATGGCCGAAAATCCGTTGCCGTGGCTTGCGCCTCAAGCGCCCTTTCCCTCGGCGCACGCGGCCTGGGACGCGCAGTCGCCAGCCCCTGGGCTTCTTGCAGCGGGTGGCGCGTTAGACGTAGAGACGCTCAAAAACGCCTATGGGCAAGGTATTTTTCCATGGTTTAGTGAGGGACAACCCATCTTGTGGTGGAGTCCTGAACCGCGCATGGTTTTGAAAGTGGACGACTTTATTCTGCATCGATCATTCAAGAAAAGCCTGTTTCGGTTTTCCCAAGATTCGGATTCTGAAATCCGAATAGACACCGCATTTGAGGAGGTCATTGGATCTTGCGCCCATGCGATTCGAAATCAGCAATCAGGAACATGGATCGTGCCCGCGATGGTGCAAGCCTATATCGAAATGCACCAACGCGGATATGCTCACAGCATTGAAGTTTGGAAAAATAAAAAATTGGTTGCTGGCTTGTATTGCATTGCTTTAGGCAAAGCCGTTTTTGGCGAATCTATGTTTACGACCGTCCCCAACGGCTCCAAAATCGCCCTTGCCGCACTCCTAGCCTTGTGTAAACAACAAGGCGTGAAATGGATTGATTGCCAACAAAATACGGTCCATTTAGCGAGTCTAGGTGCCGCTCCTATTAGCAGGGCAGAATTTCTTAATAGCGTCAATGATGCCAAGGCACTTCCCTCTTTGGATTGGCGATTTACACCTTTATACTGGAATCAGATTTTGTCGTCGCCTTGAGTTTCCATGACTGACCTCAAAGACCTTCCACTTCAAACCCTGCAGTTTTACGCGACTGCGTCTTATGACTGCAGCTACTTGCCAGCGCGCCACGCCCGCTCGCAGGTCGCAACGCCAAGCCATTTAATCAACAACACGACCTACTCGGAGCTCGTTGCCAGTGGATTTAGGCGAAGTGGAATGTTCACTTACCGCCCCAACTGCGATGGCTGCCAGGCTTGTATTGCATTGCGCGTGCAAGTGCAAGCATTCAAACCCGATAGAAGCCAGCGTCGCGCATGGAAGCAACACAACCACCTGGTGTCGAGAGTACTGAATCTGGGATTTTCCCCAGAGCATTACGCGCTGTACCTGCGGTACCAAAACAACCGCCACCCAGGCGGAGGAATGGATGAGGACAGTGTCGGGCAGTACACTCAGTTCCTACTTCAAAGTCGCGTCAATTCTCGCCTCGTAGAGTTTCGAGAACCCAGCGAAAGCGACAGCCCAGGCACACTCAAAATGGTTTCTATTTTGGATGTTTTGAACAATGGCCTGTCGGCTGTTTACACATTTTTTGACCCCGATGACAAAGCCAGTTACGGGACGTATAACGTTCTGTGGCAAATTTACCAAGCTCAAACCTTGAACCTGTCCCATTTGTACTTGGGCTATTGGATTGAGCAAAGCCAAAAAATGAACTACAAAACAAATTTTCAACCCTTAGAACTGCTTGAAGATGGTGTGTGGAAAGCGTTGTCGGCAGTGAAAAAATGATTCTTCGTTTAGAAGCAAACGCATCAAACCCATAGAATTTCAAGGCCTACTGCTCGATAATGCGGTTTATCCAAAGCCACCATGACTAAAAAAGACTCAGACCGCTCTTCAACCCCCTCGGTGCAAGTGATCGAACGGATGTTTACGATCATTGATGTGCTGGCCTCGCGAGAAGATGCGATGACGCTTAAAGACATCAGCGAAAAGGCGGGATTACACCCATCGACAGCCCACCGCATCCTTAATGACTTGGTACTGGGTCGCTTTGCGGACCGCCCGCAAGCCGGGGTTTACCGATTGGGCATGCGCTTATTGGAATTGGGAAATTTAGTTAAAGGGCGTCTTAATGTTCGCGATGCGGCTATGTTGCCCATGCGCGAACTGCATAAACTCACACAGCAGCCTGTCAACTTAAGCATGCGCCAAGGTGATGAAATCATTTATGTTGAACGCGCCTTCAGCGAACGCTCCGGCATGCAAGTGGTTCGCGCCATTGGTGGGCGTGCCCCGCTGCACCTCACATCAGTTGGCAAACTTTTTCTAGCTGCAGATGATCCTCAGCGCGTGCGAAGCTATGCAACGCGCACCGGCCTTCAGGGTCACACCAAAAACAGTATTACAGAGTTGCAAATTTTAGAGCGCGAACTCTCCAAGGTTCGTCAGTATGGCCAAGCCAATGACAATGAAGAGCTAGAGTTGGGAGTGCGCTGTATGGCAGCTGGCATCTACGATGACCAAGAAAAATTGGTCGCAGGGCTTTCGATATCAGCCCCATCCGGGCGAATGGACGATCACTGGCTACCCAAACTTAAAGAGACCGCCAGAGAAATTTCTCAAGCGCTTGGATACACGGGGGGTTGAATTCCAGTAGGACTTTTTAGGTCCGTATAAGCTCCGATTTACCCGCAGCAGAAGTGTCCTAGGAAAGTTTGAACGCCCCCGATTCAAGCCAACGTCGAACGCGCTCAGCATCGGCAGTGCGGCTAAACTTTCCAGCAGAATCCAAAAACACCATGATCAATCGGCGACCAGAAACCTTGGCCTGCATCA
>SXSX01000041.1 GCA_005793295.1 Burkholderiales bacterium
GCGCCGTAAATCACGCCTGGAATACCGGCTTCACAAAACAGCCGAACGTCGGTATACAAAGGCGTTCCTAGCGCAGGAATAGGCTCGCCAAAAACGGCTTCGCCATGCTGTTGAATGGCGTCGACCAAAGGCTTGTTGCCTGGAAGGGGGCGCATCGCATTGGCCAATAGCAAGCGTTTCACCTCAATAGAAATTCCCTTTTTCTCTGCGGCAGCTTGGGCCATGAGGGCACGCAAGCCGGCTTCCACTTCTGCTGGATTTTCTTCGGGAATCATGCGCCGGTCGAGTTTGAAGGTGACGCGTCCGGGAACGACATTGGTGTTGGTTCCGCCTTCAATTTGGCCAACGTTCAAGTAGGGGTGGTTAATTCCTTTGACGTCAGAGCTGATATTTTGGTACAGCGTATTTTGGGCGTACAAGGCATTCAATATATGCACAGCGCCTTGCAGCGCGTCTACGCCCGAGTCTGGAATAGCGGCGTGGGCCATCTTGCCGTGAACGGTGACTTCCATTTGCAGGCAGCCGTTGTGCGCGGTAATGACTTGGTAGCTAAACCCTGCGGCGATCATCAGGTCGGGGTGAATGATGCCGTGCTTGAGCAACCATGCTGGTCCGATTTCTCCGCCAAATTCTTCGTCATAGGTAAACAACAATTCCACGCTGCCGTGGGTGGGTTTGGCAATGGCCTCGAGCGCACGAAGTGCGAAGGTGTAAGTGGAAAAATCGCATTTGCTGACGGCAGTCGCACGGCCATACATTTTCCCATCTTCGATGTCGCCGCCATACGGGTTGTGGGTCCAGCCTTCGCCCGGAGGAACGACGTCGCCGTGCGCGTTCAAAAGTACGGTGGGGCCCGCGCCAAATTTTTTGCGGACCAGCAAGTTAGTGACGCTTTGCATTCCCACAGCATGAACTTCCGCCTCGGGGATGGCGTGTTTTTCAACCGACAAGCCCATGGCCTCTAGGAGCTCAGAAGTGCGCTGGGCATGTGGCGCATTGTTACCGGGCGGGGTATCGGTGGGCACCCGAACCAATTCTTGTAAGAAGCGAACCTGCTCATCAAAGTGCGTGTCGATCCAAGTATCTAAGTCGGTGTAAACAGTGTGGGTCATAAAATATTTTTCAAAAGTAAATAAAGTGAATCAGGTCAATTCGAGACTGAGTTGGGAGAGTAAGTTTCCAAAGGCGTCAATGGCGCGTTGCATATCGTCACTGGTGGTGGACTCCAACGGGTTGTGGCTGATGCCGCTGTTTTCTCCGCGCACAAACAACATGGCTTGCGGCATGATTTCATGCATCTTCATCGCGTCGTGCCCTGCTCCGCTGGTCATACGGTGGACCGGAAGACCCAAAGCGTGGACTGCGTTTTCCCAACGTGTTTGCCATGCCTTGTCACTGGGGGCAGCGGCGGCTCGCATGGTTTCTTCTAAAGTGAAGTGAACCCCACGACGGGTACAGATACGGTTGAACTCCGCCAAAACATCGCTTGCTAGCGTATCCCGTTGCGTATCACTGGGTGCTCGCATATCCAAAGAAAAATCACAGCGCCCAGGAACCACATTGACAGAGCCACTGGGAACGTGAAGTTGCCCGATGGTGGCGACCGAGTCGCCATCGCGAAGGGCGCGTTGTTCCATAAACAAAGCCAACTCAGCAACCGCGCAAGCGGCGTCTTGGCGACGGTTCATCGGTGTAGTTCCTGCATGGCTGGCGGTGCCAACTACAGCGCCCACGTAACGCACACTCGCGTTGATCGATGTCACAACGCCTAAAGGAAGATTCAATGCATTGAGCACAGGGCCTTGTTCAATATGCACTTCCACAAACCCGAGGTATTTTTTCGGGTCTCGGGCGAGGCGTGCAATGGTGTTGACGTCGTGCCCTGCGCCCTCAATCGCGTCTCGCATGGCAATACCATCAGCATCGCGTTGGTCTAGCCATTCGGTTTTGAAGTCGCCAGTCACAGCCCCTGCAGATAAAAAGGTGGCCTTGTAGCGTTGCCCTTCCTCTTCTGCAAAAGCAATAACTTCGATGCCAAAGGGCAAGCGTTTGCCTTCTCGGTGTAGCGCGTCAACACAGGCGATGGGCACAAAAATACCCAACCGCCCGTCGTACTTCCCGCCGTTTCGAACCGTGTCAAAGTGGCTGCCGGTGAGTAGGATGGGTGCGTCGTTATTGTGGCCGTGGTAGCGGCCTACGACGTTGCCAACTGCATCGATGTGAACGTCGTCAAAGCCGCAGCCTTGCATACGCTTACGAATGTCGCTGGCACACGCTTGGTGGGCTTGCGTGAGGTACGTCACGGTGAGTTGTCCGAGTTCGGCAAAGCCGGGGTCGCTGTGTTGGGCCAAGGCTTCGTGCCAATCCCACACGACGTGCCCCGTGGTGGGCTCCATTTCAAACTTGTCGTTGAGACGGATTTCGACAATGCGGTGAATATTGCGCAGGCACTCTTGCAATTCAAAGTCAGGGTGTCCTTGCAGCCGACGCTCAAACGCTGCAATGATTTCTTTTTTGTGCAGACCAACTCCGCGTGGGCCGCGCACTGCCAATATAAAGGGCCAACCGAATTTTTGGTTGTAGTCGGCGTTGAGTTGGTGAATTTTTTCAAATTCTTCTGCGGAGCAGTGGGTGAGGCCTGCTTTGCTTTGTTCGTTGGTGGACTCCGCTGTTAAATTTTTACTCTGCATCGCCTTGCCCGCGAGTTCCGGGTGGGCGCGAACCAGCGCGAGTTGTGCCTCCCTGCCTGCGCCATCCAAGACGGCGCACATGGCGGCTTTGAGTTGGGCCACGGAGCGAAACGGCCTCTGCGTTAAGGCTTGGTGAGCGATCCAATCGGAATGCTCATACAAGCCACTCAGCAGCTCTTGGGCTTTTTCAAGCGGCGCGTCGTTAAGCGCTTGCAACTTTGCAGGCACTGGCAAAGTCAAATGGGAAAGTGGTGCTGGTGTGTTCATGCGGGGTGTGTCGCTTTCCAGTGGCGTGCCACATCTAAACGGCGACAAACCCATACTTTTTCATGTGCCCCAATATGGTCTAAAAACCGCTGCAAAGCGGTAATGCGACCGGGCCGTCCTAAAAGCCGGCAGTGCATCCCAATGCTCATCATCTTTGGCGCATTCAAGCCGTTGGGATCGCCTTCTGCGTAAAGCGCGTCAAAGGTGTCTTTGAGGTATTGGAAAAACGGATCCGCATGCGAATAACCCTGCGGCAAGGCAAAGCGCATGTCGTTGCAGTCTAGGGTATAGGGAACGATGAGCTGGGGCGCAGTGGTTCCATCGGTTTTTTTCACCTGCATCCAAAAGGGCAGGTCA